>JAZQUN010000166.1:0-13652 GCA_045631385.1 Clostridia bacterium | reverse complement strand
AATACCTGCCATCCAAATTTGATGTTGACTTTATAAAATAATTGTGTTACAATTATTAGATACAGGAGAAAACAAACATGCTCAAAAAATTTCTAAAATATTACAAACCCTATAAAAAGTTGTTTGTACTAGATACTTTTTGTTCGTTGATTGTGGCAACTTGCAACTTGTTCTATCCGTACGTTGCGGGTGAAGTAGTAACTTTTGCCGAAAACAAAGCGCTCAACCTAGTGCTAACTTGGTCGGCAGTACTTTTAGGGATATTTTTGCTCAAGGCAGTATGCAACTTTGTCGTTCAGTACTGGGGACACGTAATGGGTGTCAACATGCAAGCCGATATGCGCAAGGATTTCTTTTCCCACATCCAAAAGTTGCCGTTTAGCTACTTTGACGAAAACAAAACCGGTACTATAATGTCGCGTATCGTCAACGATTTGCAAGATATTTCCGAGCTTGCTCACCACGGTCCAGAAGATATCTTTTTGTCACTAATCACCTTGATAGGCTCGCTAGTAATGGTGTGCCTAATCAATCCGTATCTGGCACTAATCATGCTTTGCGTTGTACCATTTATGTTGTGGTTTGCAATTCGCCAACGCTTGCGTTTGAAAAAGTCCTTTGCAAAAATGCGCGTAGAAACAGGCGAAGTCAACGCAACGGTAGAGAGTGCAATCAGCGGTGTACGAGTATCCAAAGCTTACACAGCCGAAGGACACGAAAAGGAAAAGTTCAACAAATCCAATGTCAACTTTGTCAAAGCACGTTCCAAAGCCTACAAAACAATGGGTGTTTTTGGCTCTGGAATGGGTCTATTTAGCGACATCATGTACCTAGTGACATTGGTTGCTGGTGGCGTATTTTTGTACAATGGGTGGGTAGATAACGCAGGATTTACCAGTTATTTGCTATATGCTACGTCAGTAATTGCGCCTATTCGCACGCTAACGGCAATTTTTGAAAGTTTGCAAAGCGGCATGACAGGTCTTCAACGCTTCCACGAAGTAATGACTCAACCTATCGAGCAAGAAACGGCAAACCCAGTACAAGTTGGCACGCTCAAAGGCGAAGTTGTGTTTGACAACGTAACCTTTGGTTACAAGACGGAAAGCGACCAACTAG
Source organism: Clostridia bacterium (assembly GCA_045631385.1). Lineage (GTDB taxonomy): Bacteria > Bacillota > Clostridia > Christensenellales > CAG-314 > RGIG5495. The sequence continues at coordinate 12,533 of JAZQUN010000166.1, read as the reverse complement.
TGCTAAACAACATCAATCTTACCATCAAGCAAGGTCAAACTGTAGCCTTGGTTGGTCAAAGTGGTGGCGGCAAAACAACCATTTGCCACTTGATTCCACGCTTTTACGAAATCGACAGCGGTGCTATCACAATTGACGGTATCAACATCCAAGATATGTCCAGATACGACCTTCGCAAAAACGTTGGTATCGTAGCCCAAGACGTATTTTTGTTTGGCGGCACCATTAAGGAAAACATCGCATACGGCAATTTGGATGCCACCGAAGAAGAAATCGTGCTAGCAGCCAAACGTGCCAAAATCCACGAGTTTATCATCAACATGCCAAACGGCTACGACACCCAAGTAGGCGAGCGTGGTGTCAAACTTTCCGGCGGACAAAAGCAACGCATATCTATTGCCCGTGCCTTTTTGAAAAACCCACCAATTTTGATACTAGACGAAGCAACTTCGGCACTAGACAACGTCACCGAAATGCAAATTCAACAGTCCCTCAACGAGCTGTCACAAGGTCGTACAACGCTAGTTGTAGCACACCGACTTTCAACCATCAAGCACGCAGACGAAATTTTGGTAGTAACACCAAACGGCATTTCCGAGCGTGGCACTCACACTCAACTTATGGAGCAAAACGGCATCTACGCCGACTTGTACAACAAGCAATTTGCCCTAAACAACCAGTAACAAACGTTAAAAAGGCCTTCTTAAAGAAGGCTTTTTTATTTTTTGCCACAAATTTGTCTGCTGGTGTGCATTTGCTTTACAAAAAGCAATTTTTTTGGTAAAGTATTACGGTAATTATGAAATACCTTGCATTTGATATCGAAGCAGCAAACGGATACAAACAATACAGCATTTGTAGCATCGGCATTGTTGTTTCGGACACAAAATTTAATATATTGCACCGCGAAAACGTTTGGATTAATCCAAAAACAAAGTACAATCTCAACGGCACTCGCAAAAACGTAGGCATCGATTTGCACCTAGACAAGCAACTGCTCGATTCTTCGCCCGATTTTTCGCAAGTCTACGACAAAATCAAGGCACTCTTGACGGATGAAGAAGTTGTAGTAATCGGTCACGCAGTTGATTCCGATGTGCGCATGCTCAACGAAACTTGTAAGCACTACAGACTGCCAAGCATCAACTTCAACTTTATTTGTTCGCAACTTTTGTACAAGATGTACAAAGGTGATAAGGAAGTCAAGGCGCTCAACAAAATTGCAGCCGATCTCAGCTTGGATTACCGTGAACACAACTCGGAAGACGACGCTTGGATGTCGCTAATGACCATCAAGTACCTTTGCGAGCAAACCAACCAAACGCTAGACCAACTGCTAGATACCTATCAAATTCGCGTTGGCTCAAACACCAACTTTGCTATTGTGCGCCCAGCATCACTTTTAGAGCAAATCAGCAAAAAAAGTGTCACCAAAGTAGCAACGGAAAAAATCAAGGCGTATGCAGCCAGCATCAAGCCAACTAGCAAAGTGTTTGATGGCGTTGTGTTTGCCCTTGCTCGTTCCATCGAGTTGGACGAAGCTTTTTCCACGCCAGCCATTTTCAAAATAGCCAGCGGTAGTGGCAAATACACCACCAAACTAAACAAGTGCAACGTTTACGTTGCAAACAACAGCCAAACAGCCCAAGATATTGCTCGTGAAAAGTTTGTAAATCAACTTGTCGAGCAAGGATTTTGCAAGGTTGTTACGTTAAATCAATTACTACAAACGGAGAACAACTGTGACTAAATTTTCTGACACAATCAAGAAGCCCTATGTTTATACAGGCGGCGAATACGGTGTAGCCAACGTCAACAAAGATGCAGACGTACGTTTTTGCATGTGCGTATCGGATAGCTACGAAGTAGGCATGTCCAACCTTGGCGTACGCATTTTGTACTACATGTTCAACAATATGCCGTCAGTTGTGTGCGAGCGCTGTTTTGCTCCATGGCAAGATTACGTAGATTACCTAAAGCAATCCAATTTGCCACTAGCCAGCCTAGAGTCCCAAACTCCGCTAAAAGATTTTGATTTTGTAGGCTTTTCCATGCAATTTGAAATGTGCTATTCCAACTTTTTCTACATGTTGGAGTTGGCGCAAATCCCAGTAGACTCTGCTTTGCGTACTGATGAGCACCCATTTGTTGTTGCAGGTGGACCTTGTGCAGTCAATTTAGAGCCACTTTACAAGTTTTTAGACTTCGTCTACGTAGGCGAAGGCGAAAACGAGTGGCCACAAATCGTAGAAGACTACGCAAAAATGAAGTCAACCACAACCCGTCAACAATTTTTGCAATATTTGCACGACAATTACAGTTGCATTTACGTTCCAAGCCTTCAAGGAGTTGTCTACAATGGACAAACTGTCGAAAGTGTAGGACAAAAGGTTGTCAAGCGTAGCATCGTTGCCGATATGGACAAAGTATTTACACCCAACACTCAACTAGTATCCAACGTAGAGTTGGTTCACGATCGTGCAGTGTTGGAGCTTTTCCGTGGTTGTGCCAACGGTTGCCGTTTCTGTCAAGCAGGCTTCATCTATCGCCCAGTCAGAGAGCGTAGTGTAGACAATGCCTTTGGTCTTTGCACCCAACTTCTAGAAAACACCGGTTACGACGAACTTTCACTCAACAGCTTGTCCACAGGCGATTACAGTGGACTTTATCCACTTTTGGATAAACTTTTGCCATATGCCAAGCAAAACAACGTTCAACTAAACTTGCCAAGCTTGCGTGTGGATAGTTTCAAAGGCGACTTTGCATCGGGCAACCGTAAAAGCAGCTTGACCTTCGCACCCGAAGCAGGCACACAACGTTTGCGTGACGTAATCAACAAAAACATCACCGAAGAAGAAATTTTGCAAGCAGCCATCAATGCCTTTGGTCAAGGCTACTCATCGGTAAAGTTGTACTTTATGATGGGCTTGCCAACGGAAACCAAGGAAGATATCGACGGCATCTACAACCTAGTAATGAAGATTCGCTCGCTATACAAAATGCACAAAACTTCCGCAAAAGCATTGCGTATTTCGGTGTCTTGCTCAACCTTTATTCCAAAGCCATTCACACCTTTCCAATGGGAAGCGTTTGCAACGCGCGAATATGTAGAAGAAAACCAACGCTATTTGGCGGAAAAATTCCGTCAAAAAGGCGTAGCCTTTTCCTACAACGATTACAACGTATCATTGCTTGAAGCAATCCTTGCTCGTGGTGGCAGACAAATTGCCGACAGCTTGTATCAAGCTTACAAAAACGGTGCTTTGTTTGATGCATGGAGCGAACACTACAACTGGGAGCATTACCGCCAAGCATTTGAGCAATTTGGCGTAGATATCAATGCAATAGTGGGAGCAAAGTCAACAACCGACGTTTTGCCATGGGATTACGTGGATGTTGGCGTACAAAAGTTGCATTTGTTGTGCGAGCGTAACCGCGCGTATGCTATCCAAACAACACCAACCTGCAACCAATCATGTCGCGCTTGTGGACTACACAAGTGGGGATTTTGCCAAGATACACACGGCAACGTACGCAAGGGGGAAACTAAATGTTAGTAATCAAATACAGCAAAACCTACCCAGCATCTTTTGCCGGACACACCGATACTTTGCGCACGATTGGTCGCATTTTTAGACGTGCAGGAGCAAAAGTTCAGTACTCTCAAGGCTTCAATCCACACATGGAGTTGTACTTTTCACCAGCATTGCCAGTAGGCGTAGATAGCAACGCCGAGTACCTTGCAGTTAAGATGGAAAACGAAGAAAATTTGCTTGATAGACTCAATCAAGTAAGCCCACCAGGAATTTGCTTTTTGCAACTTTGGGAAAAGCAAGTCAACGTTGCAGCGGTAGTAACGTCAGCAAAGTACGTAGTAAAGTGCAAAGGACTATCTGCCTTTGCCAGCCAGATTTTGCAACCAGATTACGCCATCACTTACGAAGAAAAGGGCAACCAAACAACTAAAGTTGTTTCGGACAAAATATTCAGTCTACAAGTAGTAGATGAAGACACCTTCCAAGTAACTCTTGCATGCGGCAACACCAACCTTCGTTGCGACCGACTTGTAGGCTACTTGCTAGCTAGCAACAACCTTGCTAGCGATTACCAAATCACCAAGGTTACCACCTACACAAATGGTGTAGATATGGATCAATTTTTGCAAAATTAATCAACTAACGAACGATTTTTCGTTCGTTTTTTGTTTATCTAGGTATTTACATTACCTACGCTTTGTGGTAAAATGGTTGTATTACAAAACGTAAAAGGAGCACAAGATATGTACGCTTATCAACTATTTGACAAAATTCTAGCCGAAGTAAACAATGCCTATGCAGAAATGGGCAACGATATTATCGGCAACGCTGGTAAAAATTTGTTTTACAAAATGCGTAACGATGGCTTCTCATCAAACGACTCATGGCGCGCAGTAGCTGGTGGATTTGCTTGCGTAGCATGCAACGATGGCAAGATTTCCTACGACGAACTTCGTGCCTACAACAAAATGAGTGTGGACAAACAAGCCGATTACAGCACCTTTTTTGACATCATGTCCAAATACAACAAGCAAGAGCATCGCAACTACACAATCGAGTTGTTCAACCGTATGAGCAACCCACAAACAGCCTACAACTTTGTTATGTTTTGCATTGCAGTATGCGTTGTGGATGGCAGTGTTGCTCCACGTGAAGAAAGTTTCTGCACCTCTCTTTGCGAAGTTTTTCTAAATCGTTTCAATTACTAATTCAACCAATTCAAAAACGTATATTTAAGGCGGCAAACTTGTTGCTGCCTTTTTTATTGCTATAAAAAAGGATTTTGTGGCAAAAGTGGAGTCTTTTTTGCTAATATTTGCCAAATTACTGCAAAAATCTATTGAAAATTGAGCATTATTGTAGTATAATAATTTTGTATAAGTTAAAAGACTTTTATTTGTAACACAAACGAAAACTAACGGAGATCGTTATGATAGCAAAACGCAAATCTGCATCAGCATATCTATTTCGCAACTTTTTTCACATCGTGCCTATCACACTAGTGCCAGCAGTGTTGCTAGCCTATTGTGCTGCAGGCGGAGTGCATTACGACGTAATACTCGACCTTGTTTTTGCTCCAACGCAGTCAGCTTCACCTGTTCTTGACCTTGTAAACGAAGTTATGACAGCATTGTCGCACAATTGGTGGGTATTGTTGTTGGCTGTAGTTGCATTGTTGTATTCAACCAGCTTTTTGATCGGCAAGGTCGAGAGACACATGCGTTACGGCTTGCTTTCCAACAAGCGCATGATGGGACGTGCAATTCGCTTTATACCACGCATAGCAACCTTTTTTGGACTAATCACAATTTGCGCATTGGTTTTGTATGGCTTTGTGATTGGCGCAATCTACTACGCAAACGTATTTATTTCTGGCGCATGGTTTACAGTGGTTGTTTCTGCATTGCTATTCGTGTTCGAAGTGCTAATCTACATGCTTATTGGACATATGCAATGCGTATTGCCAGCAATTTTTTCCGACGACTTCAAGCTAGGCGCAGCAATTAGTTACTCTGTACGCTTGGTCGAAAGCAAAAAGCGTGGCGTTGTGTTTGCTTTCGTATCCATGTCCATCATCACACGCATGCTTACAATTGGCGCGCATTTCTTCCGCTCCGAAGAAATTGTGCGTATAGCAATTTTTGCAATTTACTACTTGTGGTGGTTTGCTTACTACCCATGCTTGTGTTGTAAAGTTTACGAAGACTTTGAAGAAGGCGAAAGACGTGATTTGCCTCGCTCTTACGGAAGGGGATAACGCCTATGAAATTTACTAAAGCGCTCAAACTATCACTAAATTGTTGGAAAACAATGCTCAAAGGCTTGATGATGCAACTATTTATGCTGTTTTTGGTTGTTGCATTGATGGTATTTTTGTTTGGTAATCTCACAACCGAAGTGCTAACGGCATTTGAAACTATGGGTGTATCGCAAACAATATCCGATGCAGTACAAAGCATTGTGTCTGGCACGCTAACGTCTCAAACAGTTACTCAGCTTGTATCCGATTTGTCACAAGGCATTGCAGGTGTAATTGATGCAATTCCCAACTTGTTCAACCGCATCGAGTCCGCATATGCAATATTTGTGCTTATCGTATGCCTAATGTACGTGTTGGTCACCTTGCCATCAATGCCAGTCAACTACGAGTTGACAGAGTTTATGCAAACCAATGCAAAGCGCCCAATTATTTGGTACGTATTCAAAAAGCTTGGTAAAAACTTTGGCTACGTTGGTTACCGAATGATTTACGACGGCATCTTCAACATGCTAATCTTGTTTAGCTTTGTTGGTTTTTACATTATGTCATCCATCGTGTTGTCTCACTATGCAGTGTACTTTTCCTTGTTCATAGCAGTAGTGTTGTTTACAGCAAAAACAACACTTATGTCGTTTTGGCTGCCAACACTAACCACGTCGGATTTGTCTGTACGCAACTCAATGAGTCAAAGCATTGCAACAGTAATCACACGTTTTTGGCACGTATTTTACAAGCTTATCATTGTGTATATCGTTGCGCTAGAAGTCATCGTGTTGCTAAATTACTTCTTCCCACATCAAATTACCGTAGCAGTAAGTCTGTTGCTAATGTTTATTACTGGCTACGTTACACAATGCGTATCAATGGTTGAGTATTTCGAAGCAACCGGCAAAAAATATTTTTGCAAAAAACTTAAGTCTTTTGACGAAGTAGTGGCATAAATACAAACAAGGTCAACATTTTTATTGTGTTGCCTTGTTTTATTTTGTCAATGTCATAAAAGTAGGATTTAATTATGAAACAAAAACAATATTCTCAAACAAGTAGAAAATCTACTTCATCTCCACCAAGCAAACAAACAAAGCGCAAGGTGGATTCTAACAACGGCGGTAAGCCATCAAACAAGCGTCCAAACGGTGCAGGTGGCAAGCAGCAAACCAAACAACAAAGCCAACAAAAGCCAGTCAAACGTGGCGGGTTAAAGGTTATGTTTTTAGGTGGTGTTGGAGAAATCGGCAAAAACATGACGGTGTTTGAGTACAACAACCAAATCGTCATCGTTGATGCAGGCTTGGCTTTCCCAAGCTACAACATGCCGGGTATCGACGTTGTAATTCCAGATATGACCTATCTAGTCGAAAACCAACGTAAAATCAAGGGCTTGTTGCTAACACACGGTCACGAAGACCACATTGGTGCAGTACCATTTTTGGCAAAGAAACTTGATATCAAACTCAAGATTTTTGGCACAAAGCTAACACTTGGTTTGGTCGAAAACAAACTTGTCGAGCACGGTGTACAAGACAAGGTTGCTCTTGTCACCATCAACGAAAAGCAAACCATCGAGCTAGGCAACTTCCAAGCCGAGTTCATCCACGTATCGCACTCTGTAGCAGGCTCGGTAGCCATCAGCCTAACAACACCGGTGGGCATTGTTTTGCACACGGGCGACTTCAAGATAGACTACACACCGCTTGGCAACGAAATTATGAATCTCAACCGTATTGCCGAAATCGGTAAGCAAGGTGTTTTGTTGCTTATGAGCGAGTCTACCAACGTCGAAAAGCCCGGATACACCATGAGCGAAGCAGTCGTGCGTGAAACTATGAACAAGCTTTTTGCCGATGCCAAGGGCAGACGTATCATCATTGCAACCTTTGCATCCAACGTTGACCGTTTGGAAATGATAGTGTCCCTTGCAAAGCAATACAAACGCAAGGTAGCAGTATCAGGCAGAAGCATGATCAAAAATTTAGAAACTGCCAAACGCGTAGGACAATTCAAGTTTGACAACGATTTGTTTGTTGATATCGACAAAATCAAGGGTATTGACGACGGCAACTTGGTAATTTTGTCAACGGGTAGCCAAGGCGAACCTATGAGCGCACTAACACGTATGGCAAGCGGCGAGTTCAACAAAGTAAAAATCGGCAGCAACGACACAATCATTTTGTCAAGCAAGCCAATTGTTGGCAACGAGCGTGACGTGTACAACGTAATCAACAACTTGTACAAGCTAGGTGCAACGGTAATTTACTCCAGCCTAGCCAACGTGCACGTGTCTGGTCACGCCTGCCAAGAAGAGCTTAAGCTCATCTACACACTTGTTCAACCAAAGTATTTCATTCCTATTCACGGCGAATATCGTCATCTCAAGCGTCATGCAACGCTAGTAGAAGGCTTGGGACACAACCCAAACAACCTACTTATTGCTGAAATTGGCGACTCTGTCTACGTGGATCGAAACCGCCTAGAGTTCAGCGACAAAGTTCCAAGTGGCGACGTATTGGTAGACGGACTATGCATATCCGAAACTGGCAACTTGGCGCTAAAGGATCGTTTAAGTCTTGCCCAAGACGGCATTTTGCTTGTAGTTTTGGGACAAAACAAAAAGGGCGGAGCTATTGTTAGTGGTCCAGAAGTCATCGGTAAGGGTTGCTTTATCAACGACGAGCAAGGCGCAACGTGTATTGCCGAGCTAAAAACACTCATCATGGACGAAATTGCCAAAAACAGCAAAGACGAAGTTGCAATGCACCTAAAAAACATTGTTGCTCGTGCTGTAAGACACTATTTCAAAACAAAAGTTAAGCGCAACCCAGTGGTGTTGCCTGTAATTTTGGAGATGTAAACTCAATGTCACAATTAGAAAAAATCTTGCAGTTTGCAAGACAAAACTACATCCCTGTAATGCTTGACGATACACGCCAAATGCTTTTTGACGTGGTAAGTAAAGTTCAGCCGAAACGTATATTAGAAATTGGCACAGCAATAGGCTACAGCGGGATTATTATGCTAACAGCCAGTCCAAACGCCACGCTAAATACTATCGAAATGGACGAAGAATCGGTCAAAATAGCCAAATCCAACTTCGCTCAAGCAGGATTACTTGATAAAGTCAACGTGTTTGTAGGAGACGCACGCGAAATAGTGCATCAACTCACAGGCAGTTACGACTTCATCTTTTTGGATGGACCTAAAGGTCAGTACCTAGATTTTTTGCCATATTTGCTAGAAGTTTTGCAGGTAGGCGGAACGCTAGTGTGCGACAACGTATTGTTTAAGGGACTTGTGGAAAACCAACCGGAAAACGGGCACAAAAAGGTCACCATTGCGCGTAATCTCAAACAATTTTTGCATCAACTACACACCAACCCAACGTTAGAAACAACGTTGTATCACGTCGGAGACGGCGTTACAGTATCAAAGAAACTAAACTAATGACAAACAATACAAAACGTGTCGAGCTGCTTGCTCCTGCAGGTAGCTACGAAAAAATGCTAACAGCCTTTCACTTTGGCGCAGATGCGGTGTACCTTGCAGGCAAACGCTTTGGTTTGCGTGCCTTTGCCGACAACTTTACCGACGAGCAAATTGCGCAAGCAACCGAATACGCTCACTCCATAGGCAAAAAGGTGTACGTTACAGTCAACGTATTTGCACACAACAAGGATTTTGACGGTCTCAAGGATTATCTTGCCGTGCTAGAAAACGCCCAAGTAGACGCCGTAATCGTCAGTGACCTTGGTGTGTTCCAATTTGTAAAGGCAAACAGTAATCTCAACATCCACGTATCCACCCAAGCCAACACAACCAACAAGTATTCTGTCAAGGCATGGACGGATATGGGTGCGGAGCGAGTAGTGCTAGCGCGCGAAGTAGGGCTCAAAAACATTGCAGAAATCAAAGATTTTTGCCCAAACACCCAACTAGAAACGTTTGTGCACGGTGCAATGTGCATCAGCTACTCTGGCAGATGCTTGCTCTCCAACTACCTCACACATCGTGACGGCAACAAAGGCGAGTGCGTGCAAGCATGTCGTTGGGCATGGCAAGTCAAGGAAGAAAGCCGTGACGAGTGGTTGCCTGTCCAAGAAGACGAGCGTGGTACCTACATTTTCAACTCCAAGGATATGAACATGCTAGCCCACGTTGGACAACTTATGGATGCCGGCGTAGACAGTTTCAAAATTGAAGGTCGCATGAAATCCGCATTTTACGTGGCAACAACCATCAACGCATATCGTCGTGCAATTGATGCTTACGAGCAAGGCAAATTGACGCAAGAAACAGTTGATATGCTCAACTACGATTTGCGTAAGGCAAGCCATCGCAAGTACACCACAGGCTTCTATTTTGACGAGGATCAGTCCCGTCAATACTACCAATCCAGCCGTGCAGTAGAAGAAAGCAAGTTTATTGCCAAGGTTTTGGATTACAAAGACGGTATTGCAACCGTTGAGCAACGCAACAAATTTGTTCCAGGCGAAGTGCTGGAAATCTTGTCCGTTGGCGACTCTTTCAACAAAACTTTCACCGTTGGCGAAGTAACGGATGAAAAGGGCAAACCAGTTGCCGTGTGCAACATCGTTCAACAAACGCTAAACTTTGCTTGTCCGTACACCTTGTATCCAGGCGATATTTTGCGTTTGCCTATCAAGGAAGACTAATCTATATATAACAAAAGGCGTGACAATTTGTGTCACGCCATTTTTTTATTCAACTGGCTTTTGCAATTTTTTCTGCAATTTCTACCGCACCAAGAGCAAAAACGTTTACGCTTGTTGCTCTGTGGGTAATTTCAATGCACTCGTTTTCTCCGCCAAACACAACGGTATGAGTGCCCAATTGATTTGCAAGTCTAATGCTGGATACGTCCTTGCAGTCCAGCACGCTTGCTAGTTCCTTTGCTGTTCCGCTAGGGCAGTCCAACTTGCCTTTGCGGTGTGTTTCCATCATTGCAACGTCCCAGTCTACCTGTTGGCGCACTGCCAAGCACGCCTGCTTCATCAACTCAATTCCTTTGCTAAAGTTGGCTTTTTTTACCACCGTTACAATGGAAGAAAGGCTGTCAAGTAGTGCAAGTTGCTCTTCGCTTTGCCCTGTAGTGCCTACAACCAGCGGAACTTTGTGTCTTGTGCAGTAGTCAACAACAATTTGCGTTGCACAAGCGGTAGAAAAATCTATTGCCACGTCGCAAACCGTATCAAAAGTGGTGCAATTTTGTTTGTCCACACTGCAAACTTGATGTCCTCGGCGCTGTGCAACGTCTACAATACAGCTTCCAACTCTGCCATTTGCTCCAAATACAGCAATTTTCATACAAGATGCTCCCAATTTTTGTTTATCAATTTTCTAACAGCCTTTTTGGTGAGTCTACTTGGTGTTGTCAGTGGAAGTCTAACGTCGCAACTATTAATTGCTCCTACACAATACAAAGCGTATTTAATCACGCTTGGGTTGGATTTCCCACACAAATACGCTAGTTGTCTTATGGTGTTGTCATCCTTGCTACTTGCCGTCAAATTAGGACACAAGTTAGACACAACGCTTATGCTGTCACGAAATCCATACTGCTCAAATTTGCTAATGGAGCTGTCGTTTCCGCAAAATATTTTCACGTTGTTTAGGCGGTAATTTTGTAGTTTTTCTTCGTTGTCATTACACTCTTTTACACCTAAAAGATTACAAACGTCACCAAGTTTAACTACTGTGTCTACGTCAACGTCAAATCCTGTTCGACGGGGGACATTGTACAAAATAATGGGCAATTTTGTGCTTTTTGCTAGCTTTTCAAAGTGTTTAAGCAGTCCGTAATTGTTGCAACCAACAAAGTAAGGCGTTGCAACAAGCAAACTCTTTGCGCCAAGATTCTCCCATCGCCTTGCCCACTCGCAGCAACTAGAAGTATCACAGTTAGATATTCCTGCAACGATAGTCTTTGTACAGTAGGCGCTCACAAACGAAAACACCTGCAATTTTTCTCTGTCAGTCAGTAAGGTGCTTTCTGCTGTAGTACCAAGAGCAACAACGCCACAAACGTCGCTTTGGTTTTGCTTATCTATCAACTCTTTTAGGCTATGCAAATCAATTTTGTTTTTGTAAAAGGGTGTTGCCAATGCAGTGTAAACTCTACGCATTTGTAATCCTTTTAAAAATTTCGTAAGCATTAAAACTTGCCCCGCGAAGCAAATTATCCATCGATACAAAGCAAGCCAGTGCGTTTTCTATTGCCAAGTCCTTGCGTAGCCTACCCACGTACACAAAAGGACTATTGCGAGCAATCAGTGGCATGGGATATCGTTGCATTTTAGTGTTGTTGCACACGATCACGTTGGGATATGCGTTAAGCTTTGTCACAATTTGCTCCAACTCAAACGCCTTTTGAAGTTTTACAACAAGGCTAGCACAGTGACCCACGCCCACAGGCACGCGAACGGCAGTGCAAGTCACGTCAACGTTGTTGCCTAGTAGCTTTTTGCACTCATTTGTCATCTTCATTTCTTCGGCGGTGTAACCGTTTTCGCACAATGCGTCAATGCAAGGAATAATGTTGTCGCAAATAGGGTGAGCAAATGCTTTCAGATTTCCGTAACCACTTTTGTAGTTTAGGTCGCACACGCCGTCCCTACCAGCACCCGAAACGGCTTGATAGGTGCTAGCAATCACCTTCGTTACGCCAAATTCCTTCAACGCATGCAAAATCATTGCAAGTCGGATCGTAGCCATGTCGTTCT
>JAZQUN010000165.1:0-4933 GCA_045631385.1 Clostridia bacterium | reverse complement strand
ACCAGCCTTGTGCAAAAGTACGGCGATATTGATACATTGTATCAAAACATAGATAGCGAAAAGGGCGCACTAAAGGAAAAACTTGTTTCCGACAAAGAAATGGCTTTTGTAAGTCGTACTCTTGCAACCATCGTTACCAATTTGCAAGTAGACGTTGACCTTGACGATTGCACTTTGCCAAGTTACGACGGTGCAGTCAAGCAAGAAATGCAAAACTTGCAGTTTAGATCCATCGTAAACCGACTTGCTTTTGTTGACGAGCAAGCAACTCAACAAGATACGCCTGCTATCGAAGTAGAAAGTGTCGAAATCACCACAGCAGACAGTTTTGCACAAGTGGTAAACCAACTTTGTACCCAACCATTAGTTGCCTTTGCAATGCATCAAAACGTAGTTTACTTGGCAACAAGCCCAAGCAAGCAATACTTTGCACGCCTTGGCGACAGCTTTTTAGACGAATTGACACCACAGTTTGTATTTGATACGCTCAAAGCATTTTTCAGAAGCAACGTGCAAAAAATCGTCTTTGACAGCAAGCAACTACAACACCAACTAGATGACTTTGGGCAAACTATCAACGCCGTACACTTTGACGTAGCGTTGATGCAGTATCTTGTCGAGCAACGCCCATACAAAACGCTAGCCGAGTTGCTAGATGCCAACAACAACGCCAACTTTGGTGCAGGCTTGTTCCAGCTAGCAAATTACTATCACGACAGACTCAAGGCAGAGCAAACGGAAAAGTTGTACTTTGACGTAGAGCTTCCTTTGGCAAACTTGTTGTATCGTATGGAAAAGCAAGGTGTCAAGGTCGATGAAGAAGCGCTAAACCAAACGTCTATCAACCTAAAGCAACAAATCGAGCAAATCTCCGAGCAAATCTACCAACATGCAGGGCAAGTTTTCAACGTTTCTAGCCCTCAACAACTATCGGTAGTTTTGTTTGAAAAACTAGGACTTAAGCATTTTCAAAAAACTTCGCGTGGCTATTCCACCAAAAACGAAGTGCTAGAAAAACTAAAAGATCAACACCCAATTATCGATCTTATCATCGAGTATCGCAAACTAACCAAGCTTCAAGGCACTTATGTCGAAGGTCTCAAGCCACTTTTGAAGCGTGGAGTAGTGCATACAACCTACAACCAGTACCTAACGACTACAGGCAGATTGTCTAGTAGCGATCCAAACATGCAAAACATCCCTATTCGCAACGATCAAGGCAAGGAAATTCGCAAGCTTTTCGTTTCGCAATTGGGACAATTTGTAGGTGCGGACTACTCACAAATCGAGCTACGCATGCTTGCAGGATTTTCGCAAGATGCCAACCTAATCGATGCGTTCAACAACGACAAAGATATTCATACGCTAGTTGCCAGCGAACTACTTGGTGTTGCTCCACAAATGGTCAATGCCAACATGCGCCGTATGGCAAAGGCTGTAAACTTTGGTATTATCTACGGCATAAGCAGTTTTGGACTATCCGGCAACACTGGTCTAACTGTAAAAAAGGCGCAAGAGTACATCAACTTGTACTTCACACGTTTCCCTGCTATCAAGCAATACTTGGATAATTGCGTAGACTTTGCTAAGCAAAACGGATACGTATCAACCGTAACCAGCCGCCGCAGATATATACCAGAAATATCTTCCAACAACTTCAACCTTCGTAGCTTTGGCGAGCGTGCCGCAATGAACATGCCCCTTCAAGGCAGTGCCGCAGACGTAATGAAGATAGCAATGCTAAAGGTGGATGAAGAAATCACCCGTCGCGCACTAAAAAGCAAAATTGTATTGCAAATACACGACGAAATCATCGTTGACTGTCCAAATGACGAAGTAGAGCAAATCAAACAAATCTTGTTGGAGCAAATGCCAAACGCACTAGATATCGGTTGCAAACTAACGGTCGACCTTGGCCAAGGAGCAAATTTGTATGAAGTGTAAAGTAATTGCTATCACTGGGCAAATTGGCAGTGGAAAAAGTGTATTGGGCAACTATCTCAAAGACAAAGGCTACACTGTGATAGATTGCGACCAGCTTTCTCGCACGGTGGCAAATATGCCACAAACGGTAGAAGCCGTATCCAACTTGTTTGGTAATCAGTACGTAACCAACGGTGTGCTCAATCGTGAAAAAATCCGTGCCGAAATACTTGCAGACAAGCAAAAGTGCAACCAATACAACCAGCTGTTTTTCGACAAAATTCTACAAAACTTGACAAATGCGGTACAGCAAAGTGGCAAGCAAGTAGTGTTTGTAGAAATTCCGCTAATTGATGCCTTTGCTTTCGACTGGTATCAAATTTGGCAGATTAGTTGCCCTACACAGCAACGTGTTGATAGGGTAACCAAGCGTGACAACGTAGACGAAAGCGACGTTTTGCGTGTCAGTGCATTGCAAGTTTACAGCACAAAGCCAACGCACGTTGTTGTCAACGACGGTACAAAAGAGCAATTTTATCAAAAAATTGACCTTTTACTTGGTAAAAACATATTGTAAACGTTTGACATGGGCGCACAATAGGTCTACAATGTTAAAGGTTTATTTTCAACACTCAATTTTGTTAGTACAAACACTATATACATAGGAGAAACACAATCATGGAAATCAATGCTTTGTTAGCATTGGGTATTGCAATCATGCTAGGATTGCTATCCACACGTATCATGAAAAAAATCGGTTTGCCAAACGTAACAGGCTACCTAATCATTGGTCTAGTAATTGGACCACACTGCTTGGGCATCATCAACACCGAAGTAGCTGAACACTTGTCCATTATCAGCTCGGTAGCACTTGGCTTCATCGCCTTTTCTATCGGTGTCGAGTTCAAACTTAACCACATTAAAGAAATAGGTAAAAGTGCAATTACAATTACACTTTTGCAAGCGCTAGCAGCAACACTTTTTGTAGATTTGCTTTTGCTTACAATTTTGCCTACATACCAAGCGCTAATTTTGGGTGCTATCGCAACAGCAACAGCGCCAGCAGCAACTTTGATGGTTGTCAAGCAATATCGTGCAAAGGGTAAGGTTACTGGCACTTTGCTTCCAGTAGTTGCTCTAGACGACGCAGTAGGCCTAATCGTGTTTGCTATTTCCAATGCTATTGCATTGACACTTGCAAGTGGTGCAGGGTTTGCAGATAAGGCAATCGGCGATATTATGCTAGAGTTTGCCGTTTGGCCACTAATGGAAATTATCATTTCTTTGGTTGTAGGTGCAATCATCGGTGTAATCATTTCCATTGTTCCAAAAATCTTCAAATCTCGTGACAACCGTTTGATCGCGTCCATTATGGCAGTATTTTTGTGTATTGGTGTTTGTGAGTTGTTTGCCGAACTTGAACACGCCGGCACACTTCCTTTCAAACTAAGCGACCTTTTGGTTTGCATGATGACAGGTGCAGTATTTGTAAACGTATCCGACCAATCACCAAAGGTAATGGAAGGCGTAGACCGTTGGACACCAGTATTGTTTATGACTTTCTTCATCCTAAGCGGTGCAGAGCTTGACGTAATGATGCTTGGCGAAGAAGGCGTATTGCTTGCTCTAGCATTGTACTTGGTAGCACGTTCTGCAGGTAAGTATCTTGGTACTTTCGCAGGTGCAAGCTTGGTAAAAGCAGACAAAACCGTTCGCAACTACTTGGGTATCACCTTGCTTCCACAAGCCGGTGTTGCTATCGGTATGGCTACAATGTGCAAAAAGGAGTTTGAAGCAGCAGGCATGCCAGAAATCGGCGCAAAGATTGTAACAATCACAATGTGTGCAGTCCTTGTTTACGAATTGTTTGGTCCATTGTTTACAAAGTGGGCGTTGGATCAAGCTGGCGAAATCCCAGACGAATTCAGCAAACGTGCAAAGCGTTTGGCAAAAAAGGCTAACAAACATGACTAATACAAACAAACCAACTAGCACAATGTATCAACTTATGCGTCAGTCGGACAAGCAAGACGACGACGGCATGGATATAGTTGATGCCGAGTACCGTGACGTTCGCAGCGATGCCAAAAAGTTTACGGAAAAGTACAAGGATTTTTATACTGACATCAAAATCAGCATAAAAGAAGACTGGTAAAAAACACAACTCTAAAGAGCAGACAAACCGTTGTCTGCTCTTTTTTCAATTTGCTACTTACAAAAGCAAAATTGCTACTTTACAATTTAATTAAATTGTATTATAATAAACTAATGAAGGTAATTTTAGCAAGCAAATCCCCACGCAGAAAGCAACTCTTGGGGCAAATAATTGACGACTTTGATATCCAAGTCGGTGCTGTGGACGAAAGCAACTTTTGTGGCGAGCCAATCCAGCTAGTAATGGATTTGGCACTAGCAAAGGCGCAAGCAGTACCCGTCAGTGACGACACCTTGATTATCGGTTGCGACACCATCGTGGTGTACGACGGCAAAGTGTACGGCAAACCAACCAGCAGACAGGATGCCATCAACACACTTGCAACCTTTTCGGGCAAGACGCACTTTGTCTACACAGGTGTTGCGGTGGTATCAGCCAACTTTACCCACGTATTCTACGACGAAACACAGGTCAACTTTGCCAATTTGTCGGATAGTCAAATCGTATCTTACGTTGACGGTGGCTCGCCCTTTGACAAGGCAGGGTCGTACGGAATACAAGATAGTGGCTTTGTAGCTAGCCTATGCGGAAGCTACGACAACGTAGTAGGCTTTCCTACGTCAAAGGTGCAACAAGTGTTGTCAAAATATGTAAAAACAAAAGATTATCAGGAGAAAAACTATGGATAAGTACACAGTAGTGCTAGATATTGGCTCACAATACATTGCGGCGGGTCTGGATAAAGATGACTTCTTTATCAAAATCCCATCCGTTGTGGCAGAAGACGTTGCAACCAAGCAAGTTGTGTCCGTTGGCGTATCGGCTCTAAACGCACTAAATACACAAGTGACAAAG
>JAZQUN010000164.1:0-3638 GCA_045631385.1 Clostridia bacterium | reverse complement strand
GACATGGCTACGACCCGACTTGAAGATGCTTTGAACGCTACTCGTGCTGCAGTTGAAGAAGGTATTGTTCCTGGTGGCGGTGTTGCATTGCTATCTGCTACAACCGTTGTAGACGAATTGCTTACAACCCTAGCTGGCGACGAAAAGACAGGCGCTCAAATTGTTAGAAACGCACTTGAAGCACCAATTAAGCAAATTGCTTTCAACGCTGGCGTAGATGGTACGACAATTGTTACTAACGTTGCTAAAAACACAAGCGTAACCTACGGTTACGACGCATTGACAGATACCTATGGCGACATGATAGAAAAGGGCATCATTGACCCAACAAAAGTTACTAGATCTGCTTTGCAAAATGCTGCTAGCGTTGCCGGAACATTGCTTACAACCGAAAGCGTTGTTTGTGACATTCCACAACCAGAGCAACCAATGCCACAAGGCACACCTGATATGTACTAATTAAATATAGGACAAAAATAAAAATCTCGAGCGAGGGCTCGAGATTTTTTTTGGTTTGTTTTACTTAATTACAAATTAAATTACAAAATAGGCAAGCAGGTTGATGCCGTAGCCAAAGATGAGTGCGACAAGATACAGTGTCAAGGCGAGGAACGGCGTTTGCTTTGCCGTGGATTTGTTTTTGAGCAGGATTGTGAAGGCAAGTCCACTACTGCACGCTAGTCCAGATGCTAGTGCGCCAAAGGAGATTAGTCCATCGGCGTATAGACCAGCCAAAATTACGCTACCAGCACAATTTGGAATTAGACCAACCAAGCCACAGAACAATGGTTGCACCCAGTAGGACTTGAGCAAAAAGTTGGTTACTGCGTCACTACAATAGAACATAAGTGTTCCAAAGAAGGCGTTGATTACCAAAACGTAGACAAATATCTTGAGTGTGTGGATTAGTGGGTGCTTGACAAATTGCCAAAAGGTTGGTTTGTTGTGCATATCGTGTTGACAGCAACCTTCGGTGTCTTCGTCTAGTGAAAAATCGTACGATAGGGGGCGTTTGTCAAAAATATTGAGCAAAACACCGACTAGCACAGCAAAAACAAGCTTACTTGCAAGCAAAATTAACCCTTGCAATACGGTGGATTTGTTTGCCAAAAGTAGCGGTAAGGCTTCGTCGCTGGATGCGATTAGCACTGCTATCAACGTACCAGTTTTTAGGTAGCGCTGAACGTACAAATCGGCAGACAGCACGGAAAATCCGCATTGCGGAATGACACCGATTAGTCCGCCAAACACTGCCGACCACTTGCCACCAAGTAGTCGAGCTGTATTAAGTTTTGCCTTTTTGCTGGTTTCGATAAGCTCGATGAGTAAATATATTCCCAGCAAAAAAGGTAGCATTTTTGCACTGTCAATTAGCGCTTCTAGTAGCACTTGATCCATTTAGCAATTTCCTTTTTAGCGTCTTTTCCAAGTTAGCTTGCCAGTTTGCTTTGGCTCGTCTTCGTCTCCGTTGTAAAACACTTCAACGGTTGGCACAAAGCTATCTTTGGCGTTAGATACGGCTGTTGCTACAGCCAAAAGTTTGTTTATTTGGTTTTGCCAAGCGTCACTTTTGAGATTAGCTTTCATCTTGGCAGAGTAGTTGTTAGCATCGGTTACGTGATATGCCAAGCATTGCATAGCAACCTTTTCGTCAACGTGGCCTTGCTCCATTGCCCAAAGCATAGCGTCGGATTTGCTGGCAATTTCGTTGGTGGCAAAGGTGTACAATGCCCTTGCAAGCCAAAACATGCACTCGTAAGCAAAAGTTGTGCCGTCTGCCTTGCCATATAGCGACACCATTTGCACTACTTTTTGGCACTCGTCAAATATCTGTGCGCGTGATGGTATTGGCATATTGGCAAGAACGTCGTCGCCTACTAGCAATTTGCTTTGTGTCTTTAGCGAAAGCACATCAATTACGTTTAGTGGGTAAACGTCGTCAACGTTTTGCTTGCCTTTGCTGTAAAACAGCACTTGATTGGCTGTGTTGCCTAGCAAATCTGCCTTGCAAATGATAGCACCGTTTAGCTTGTTGAAATCTTCACTTTCGCGTACTTCTGCCAAAAATTTACGTGCAGAAAGTAGGCGTTGAGACTGCTCGGAAGTTAGCGGCTGCGGGGTGACAATTAGCAAATCCACGTCGCTGTTTGGTGTAAAGTCGTCGCTCATAACAGAGCCGTACAAATATACGCTGGGTGTGTAGCCCAATACTTGTTGGATGTAATCTACAAAGTCGTCAATAATTGAGTAAATCATAGTATCAAAGTAGTCCTAGGTCGTTGCACATTTCTTCTAAAGACTGATCGGGCTTGAATAGTTCGGTCAAATCTATTGCGTGTTGGGTTGCTTCTTCTACCTTTTTGACAGGGTTAGAAAGTGGCCGAGTTGGTTGCTCCACTTCGCCGTAATCTTCCATCAAAGTAGCAATTTTGTTGAGCATTTGGTTGAATTGCTCCATTTCTTGAGCAGAAAACCCGTTGAGCATTGTCTTGGCATAGGCTTGCCAGGTTGAGTAAAAAACCTTTGCTCTTTGAAACACCACGCGTGAGTACTTGTCGGCATCGTCCTTGAGTTGAGCGGCTAGTTTGTTGGACTCCACTAGCGCTTGCTTGATGGCCTTTTCGTCTAGTTGGTACTGCAAAAGTTGGCTTTTGAGCTGCTCGTTTTCATTGGACAACTGAAAAATGCGTTGTTTTTGCGTGGAAGAAACCTGCTCGAAACGCTCTTCTTGAGACTTGATATAGTTGTCTACTTGCGTGACGTCGTAGCCACGAAAAGATTTGTCAAATTTCATTTTTACCCTTGTTTTTAAGTAGAGTTTGTTTTAGTTGATAAAGCTTATCGGACAAGTCAACCTTGTACAAATGTGGGCGGTTTAGACGCTTGTATTCTTCCCAAAAACCTTCTAGATTATTTAGGGTTTTTTGGCGAATCTCCATCAAAGATGGAGAGTTGTACACAAGCTTGCCGTCAACAAAGATATCTTTGTACAAATTTACTGCGTAAAAATCCGTTACAGTTTTGGTTTGCCAACGCTCGGTTGGGTGTGTCAAAACTAGCGGTTTGGTGTTGTCGATGACTTCGTCTTCTAGGCAAATTACGTCGGCTATTGCCTTGTTTGTGTTGTTGTCAAATAGGCGATAAACCGTCTTTTTGCCCGGGTTTGTGACTTTGTTTGGGTTGTCGGAAATCTTTAGCTTTGGCACGTCTACGCCGTTGACGTTTACGTTGCAAATTTTGTATACACCACCCAAGCTTGGCGTGTTGTGGCTGGTGATCATCTTTGTGCCTACGCCAAATACGTCAATTTTAGCACCTTGCTCCTTGAGTGATGCCAAAACGTACTCGTCAATGTCGCTACTTGCAAAGATTTTGCAGTCGGAGTGTCCGGCATCGTCTAGCATTTTGCGTGCTTGCTTGGACAAATATGCCAAGTCACCGCTGTCTAGTCGAATACCAATAGGTTTGAAGCCTTTGGACTTGAGATAATCAAACACTTTGATGGCGTTTGGCACACCACTGCGCAACGTGTCGTAGGTATCTACCAAAAGCAAACAGTTGTTTGGGAAGGTGTCGGCATAAGCCATAAATGCATCAAGCTCGCTGGCAAAACTCATTACCCAGCTGTGAGCGTGAGT
>JAZQUN010000163.1:0-1522 GCA_045631385.1 Clostridia bacterium | reverse complement strand
GTAGTAACTTACCAAGCTAACCAAAGACAAGGTACAAAAAGCACACTAACACGTACAGAAGTTCGTGGTGGTGGTATCAAACCTTGGAGACAAAAGGGTACAGGTCGTGCTCGTCAAGGCAGCATCCGCGCTCCACAATGGATCAAGGGTGGCGTAGTATTCGCACCAAAGCCACGTGACTTCTCCAAGAAGATCAACAAGAAGATGAAGTCCGCAGCTTTCTGCAGCGCACTAAGCTACAAAGTTGCTAACAACGAACTTGTTGTAGTAGACGAAATCAAGCTAGAAGCAGCAAAGACAAAGTTCGTTGCACAAATCCTTAAGAACTTCAGCTTTGACAAACGTACATTGCTTATCGTTACTGGCGACCAAACTGACGTTGTAAGAGCATCCAACAACATCGAAAAACTTACAGTTGTTGACGCAAGCTTGGCAAACGTTTACCAACTAGTTTCCAACGCAAACGTAATTGCAACAAAGGAAGCAGTTAAAGCAATCGAGGAGGCATATTCACTATGAATTCTTACGACATCATCAGACGTCCAATCTTGACGGAAAAAAGCTATGCAGGTATCGCTGCAAAAACATATACTTTCGAAGTAGCAAAGTCTGCTAACAAAGTAGAAATCAAAAAAGCCGTAGAAGAAGTTTTCGGCGTAAAAGTAGAAAAAGTTACAACTGTTACTGTAAAAGGTAAGTTGAAGAGACAAGGCAGAACGCAAGGTTACACTCCAGACTGGAAAAAGGCTACCGTAACTTTGAGCAAAGACAGCAAGTCTATCGAATTCTTCGACAGTTTGTCCTAATTAGTGGAGGAGTAGAAAAATGGCTATTAAAAAGTATAAACCTACGTCGCCTGCACGTCGTTTCATGTCCGTGTCGGCTTACGAAGAAATTACCACAACAACTCCTGAAAAAAGCTTGCTAGACGTTAAGCGCAAGAGTGGTGGTAGAAACGCAACCGGTCGTATCACAGTAAGACACATCGGTGGTGGTAACAAAATCAAGTACAGAATTATCGACTTCAAACGCGATAAGAGCGTTCCAGCAAAAGTAGCAACAATCGAATACGATCCAAACCGTACAGCAAACATTGCATTGTTGCACTACGCAGATGGTGAAAAGAGATACATCCTTGCACCAGTTGGTCTAAACGTTGGTGACACAATCGAGTCTTCTGCAACAGCAGACATCAAAGTTGGTAACTGCTTGCCACTAGAAAACATCCCAGTTGGTACAGTAGTTCACAACGTAGAAATGCATCCTGGCAAAGGCGGACAAATTGCTCGTTCTGCTGGTATCTACGTTCAACTTATGGCTAAAGAAGGCAAGTACGCAACACTACGTATGCCAAGTGGCGAAATGAGACTTGTATTGCTAGCTTGCCGTGCAACAATCGGTCAAGTTGGTAACTTGGATCACGAAATCGTATCCATTGGTAAAGCTGGTAAGAAACGTCACATGGGCGTTAAACCTACTGTTCGTGGTAGCGTAATGAACCCATGCGATCACCCTCACGGTG
>JAZQUN010000162.1:0-5883 GCA_045631385.1 Clostridia bacterium | reverse complement strand
CTTTATCAAAATCCCATCCGTTGTGGCAGAAGTCGATGCAACCAAGCAAGTTGTGTCCGTTGGCGTATCGGCTCTAAACGCACTAAATACACAAGAGACAAAGGTAAAGGCAGTTTACCCAATTTTAGAAGGCGCAGTTATCGATGCCGACGGCTTAAAAGCAGTGCTTGACGAGCTTTTCGTACGCTTGTTGCCACACAAAACCAAAAACTTTTCTCAAATCAAGTTTTTGTGCGTAGTGCCATGTGGCATGGTAAGTAGCGACAAATCAACCATCGAAACACTTTTGCTTTCAATGGGTGCAAAGTCCGTCGCCTTTTTGGAAACTCCACTAGCAGATAGCTTGCAAATTTTCAAAAAGTTCCGCACAAACCGTGGTTTTGTAGTCAACGTAGGTTGCGACTGTACCGATTTTGCGGCAATTTACGGCGACAACATCGTTGCAGGATGCACTTTGTATCACAGCAGTCGTCACTTGACGGAAGCCATCATTGGCAAAATCCGAAACAAGTATTTGGTCGAGCTAGACTTTGCTCAAGCCGAGCAACTCAAACTAAACTGTGCTAGCTTGTACGCAAACGACGCATCCACTTGCGTAGTAAAGGGCGTAAACGTGCAAAACGGCAACGAAGAAATGGTAACCATCACCGCCAAGGAGTTGTACGACACTCTTGTAGATTTCTTCAAAGATTACGTCAACGTGCTAGCAAGTATCAGCGCAACAGTACCCGAGCAAATCGGCACACTAATCCGTCAAGAAGGCATTTTCTTGTGTGGCGGTGGTGCAAAGCTTTCCGGTCTAGACGCATTTTTGTATTCAGAAACAGCTCTTCCAGTAAGGGTTGTTGCTTCTCCCGAAGACACTTCCGTTATGGGCGCATTGCTGTACGTAGATGCACACAACTAAACTAAATAAAGCATGGGCGACAGTTGTCGCCCTTTTTTGTTGTCGCAATTTGTCTATTTTTTTGATTCATCCCACATATTTGTGTCGCAATGTATAATATTTGTACTCTAATCAAAGGAGTCACACGCAATTTGTATGGCACGAAAAATAGTACTCACTAGTGGCAAAGGCGGAGTAGGAAAAACAACCGTTTGCGCAAATTTAGGCAAAGCTTTGGCGCAGAAAGGATTACGCGTTGCTTTGTTGGATTTTGACATTGGAATGAACAATCTAGACGTTGCTATGAAGCTGGACAATCAGGTGGTTTTTGATCTAATTGACGTAATCGAAGGCAAATGTCGTATCCGTCAAGCCTTGTTGCAAGATGCTAACTACCCAACCTTGTACGTAATGCCAAGTTGTCACCACGCCAAGCGGATAATCAACGTCGATCAAGTCCGTCAGCTTATTAGTCGCATGCAGGATGGCTTTGACTACCTGCTAATCGATTGTCCCGCCGGCATGGAAACGGGCTTTAGAAGGGCAATAAGCTGTGCTGACGAAGCAATAGTGGTAACTACGCCGCACCCGTACAGCGTCAAAGATGCGGAAAAGGTAATAGACTATCTAAACGGATGCAATTTGTTGCAAGTAAACGTTGTTGTCAACCGTGTTCGAGGCGACTTGGTAGTAGGCGGCGAAATGCTGGATTCTAGCGAAGTTTTTGCATTGCTGGATGCCAAGCCGCTTGCCATCTTGCCGGAAGACGACTTTGTAAATTGCTATATGGAAGCAAAAACAGGCAATATGCCCTATCAAATACTGGCAACCAACCTTCACGATGGCAAACGCCAAATGTACGACTGCACAAGCAAATATCGTGGTTTTTTTGGCAAAATGCGGCGAAATGCCAAACGCAACTGCTAAAATAGCATATTTGCTAGCCACAATCAGTACAATATAGCAACAACTATTAAGGAGACTAACTATGCAACAAGAAAATATCAACTTGGTGTTGGATGCTACCGAACTCAAGTGGCTAGACGTAACCTACACCGCAAAAAAATATCTAGAAACCGAGCAGGTTTCTAGCAAAAAAGCAAAGCGCACAGTTAAATTTGGCATCAAAAAGGCCGTCAGCTTTGGTGCTATTGCAGTAGGCTGCTTGGCAGTATTGTTGACTTTCACGTTTGTCAAAGGCAACTTTGACGGCAACTTTTTGCAAATTGCAAAGGCAACGGCAACGTCAAGTTTGTTGGGACAAAGTCACAGCACGGCAACAACCTTGACAGTACCCTGCAACATGCAGGTAGATAGCGTACAAGACGGCGTAATTGTGCTATCTGGTGGCAAGGCTCTTACTAGCTTAAGTGACGGCACGGTAATCGATTACGTTGACGGCGTGCTTACCGTTGCTGTTGACGACAATGTGGTTTTGGTGTACAACGGCTTGGTAAATTGTTTTGTTTCAGCGGGGGACGTAGTATCAAATAGTCAGCTTTTGGGCAGATACGACGGCAGTGTAAGTGCCAGCTTGGTGCATGATGGTCAAGTGGTGCAAGACGTTGTTGCTAGTCCCAATGCTATTAAATGGAGCGTCTAAAACTTCGGTTTGACACAAGTGTCTTTTTTGCACTAGCACTGTACGTTTTATTAGGCGAGTTTTGGCAATTTTTTGGCTATGTTTTGTGTGTTGTTTTGCACGAATTTGCCCACTTTGTCGTTGCAAATAGGCTGTTTTACAAATGCACGCAAATGCAGATATCTTGCTTTGGAGCAGTGCTTTTTGGCGACTTCAACAGTGCTTGCAAGCGTGATACGGTGCTTATTGCATTGGCAGGTCCTCTAGCCAACTTTTTGGTGGCATTTTTGTGCGTCTCACTGTGGTGGATTTTTCCACAAAGTTACTACTTTACCTACGACTTTGTATGGGCAAATATAGGCATGGCAACGGTCAATTTGTTACCCATTTCTATGCTAGACGGTGGCAAGATTTTTGCCGTTGTTTTGCAAAAATTTTTCAGCAAATCCACTAGTGAAAAACTAGTAAAAACTATAAGCACAATTTTGGCGTTTTTGCTGTTTTTCGTGTTCGTAATTGCATTGTTTTTCAGGGTGTTTTTGCCCAGCTTGTGCTTGTTTTCGCTGTTTGTACTGTGTGCTAGTTTAAGCAAAGGAGAAACGCTGTATCTACGGCGCAGTTATCTAGAAAATTACTCCAAAAGGATGGTAAAAGGTGTGGAAAAAAAGACGCTAGTTTTTGACGTAGACGTTACGGTATCTGCCGTCGCAAAAAGGATGGTCGGTGGCAGTTTGTATGACGTAGAGTTGTGGAAGGAAGGCAAACTTGTAAAAAGTTATACTTTTTACCAATTGGATAAAGTTATCAAATCTGCTAGCCCCACCGATAAACTAATCGTTGCAGCCGCCAACGTCTAAAGGCTGTTGTTAAGGTAGTTTATAGGCGTATGTTTTGATCCTTTAGATTAAATCTTTTGTTTAGCAAACAGTACAAGCCAACTAGACCAAATGCTGTCGCCCAAGCTAGGTTGTAAAGTGGCCAATATGACAAAAATGCAAGTGCAAAAGTAAAGGC
This sequence comes from Clostridia bacterium, assembly GCA_045631385.1. Lineage (GTDB taxonomy): Bacteria > Bacillota > Clostridia > Christensenellales > CAG-314 > RGIG5495. The sequence continues at coordinate 2,401 of JAZQUN010000162.1, read as the reverse complement.
TGACGACACAAAGTAGCTCTTTGCACGTTTTTTGTTAAGCGCGTAGTTTAGTATAGGCGTATTTGATACTTTTTTGGTTATTTTAAGCGGTGGCATTTTGTTGTATTTTGTAAGCAACAAAGTGGTGGATTTGGCATCGTAAACAGTAACAGCCACAGGCAACAAATCGACGTATTTTGCCAGTTCGCCATCAACGTTTTTACAAAACAAATCCAAGTTGTTGCAACAGCTGTTGCGTGCTGTTTTCGATAGTGCTATCACCCTGTCTACCGAGCAGTTTTTTGTAGTAAATTCCACAGCGACAAAGGTGTTTTCGTCACCCTTTGTGGCAACAATTCCGCTGGATACTTTTTGCGTTGTATATCCCGCAAATTGATACAACTGTTCAACAACTCCATTATCTCCGTAAAGAGCGAATTGCAAAGCAAGTTGTTTTGCAATTTTTTTATTTGCGGCAGCTTTGCCAGTTCGTTTGGTAAGTGATAGACACAGCGTTGCAAAAGCCATTATTGATGCCGCCCACAGCGAAGTATCCCCCAGCTTGGTAAGGTAGTAAACCCAGCAGAAGCAGGCAAAAAACACAAAAAACGTCATCAAAATGCTGTTGATAATTCTAGTCATAAAACTATTGTTACCTTTTTTGCAAAAAGTAATTGAAAATTTAAGTAAAATATTGTAAAATATTGCTATGAAAGTAGGAATCTTCGGCGGAACTTTTAATCCGCCCCACAAAACGCACTTGCAAATAGCAAAACAAGCGGTCGAGCAGTTGGGTTTAGACAAACTGCTAGTTTTTCCTTGCGGCGATCCACCACACAAAAGTTGTGACGTAGCTGCAAGCCACCGTCTCAATATGACAAAGCTAGCCTTTGCCGATATGCCAAGCGTCGTTGTGGATGACTACGAAATCAACGCCACAGGCAAAAGTTACACTGCAAAGACCTTGCAGTACGTCAAATCCATCTATCCCGATGCCGACTTGTTTTTGGTGATGGGTGCAGATAGCCTAAACTACCTGCAACAGTGGTACGAGCCACAAACAATTTTGAGTCTAGCACAAGTCGTGGTGTACGGCAGAAGCGGTTTTCAACTGCAACACGAAGTAGATACTCAAAGCAAACGCTTTGGCGCAAACTTTATTTGTCTGGACGGTATCGAAACGGCCGACAACTCCACGGATATCAGGCTCAACTACCAGTTTGGTATGCCACAAACTAGCGTCGTCGAAAGCGTAGACAACTACGTCAAGGCAAACGGACTTTACCAAGAGTTTTTGCCGATGTGCACCAAACTCAAAGGGTATCTCAAGCCATCACGACTTTCTCACACCTACCACGTAGTCAAGGCAGGGCTGAAACTCAAAAGCAACTGTCCAGACGGTCAAGTGTTTGTCGCATGTGCATTGCACGACGTTGCCAAGTATATTGATTCAGTCGATTACGCCAAGTACAACTTTGACGCAGGCGATTTGCCACCGTCGGTAGTGCACGCTTTTTTAGGCGAATTGGTTGCCGCGCAAGACTTTGGCATCACCGACAAGCAAATACTTGATGCCATCAAGTATCACACAACGGCTCGCCCCAACATGACCGAGCTAGACATGGTGGTGTACGTTGCCGACAAAGTCGAAGAGTCCCGCCCTTACCCAATAGCACACCTGTTTGCCCCAACTTTTTTGCAAACTTTTTACAACGTCTTGCTAGAAGCAAGCGAAGTAGTAGCACAAAGCGGCAAACCAATACATCCACTAACAGCACAAGCAGTGGATTTTTACACAAAACTAATCAAGGAGAACAACTGATATGACATCAACTCAATCCGTAGAACTAATTTGCAAAACACTAGCCGAAAAGCACGGCAAAAACATCAAAATAATCAACCTAACAGGTGTAAGCGACGTTGCTGATTACTTTGTAATCTGCTCGGGTAGCAGCGCACCACAAGTAAAGTCCATGTTCGAACACATGGAAGAAGCAATGGAAAAACAAGGCACTTTTGCGCGCCGTAAGGAAGGTATCACCGAAGGCAGATGGATCGCAGTTGACTACGTAGACGTAGTAGTGCACATTTTCCACAAGGACGCACGCGACCTATACGCTCTAGATGCGTTGTGGAGCAACGGCGACAACGTAACCGAATACACAGAATAATGTCAAAAATAAGTCCCAAGCGGACTTTTTTTGCTTTTGATACATTTTTCAAACGATTTACTGTTGACAATTAAAGTATTATCTTATATAATAAAAGTTGATTTTATTAACAAAAGTCGCTAGACGAAAGGAGAAATTATGAAATTGATGCATACCTTTGGCGAAAACGTATTCAACGACAGCGTAATGCAAAAGTTGTTGCCAAACGACGTCTACCTTGCTGTAAAAAACAGCGAGCCAATGACTGATGC
>JAZQUN010000161.1:0-2622 GCA_045631385.1 Clostridia bacterium | reverse complement strand
AGAACCGTCACCGTAAGAGTTAACGTATTTGTATTCACCTGTGTATGTAACTTCTTTACCGCAAGCTGTCAAAGAACAAACTGCGAAAACCATTACAAATGCAAGCATAAGTACAAGAATTTTTTTCATGTTTCATTTCTCCTTTTGAAATATATATTTTAAGGTATATATATTTTACCACTCTGTGTCCATAAAGTCAAACTTTTGACAAATTTAGTTTGAAATAAATTTTAATTATGTTGTCAATAATTTTTAGTTTAGAAAAAACAAGTGCTTTGCAACAAAAAAAGCCCTGACGAGCAGGGCTTTTGATCTAATATTAGTATGCGCGTGCAATAAGTGCAACTACAAGTTTGTCGCTTGGCTTTTGGCAAACGGTACAAACGTCTTGGAAAGGTGTTTCTTCTTCCAACATTACGCGTACTGTTGCTTGAAGCTCTTGCTTAACGTAAGCTTCGCAGTTGGCATCTTGATCCCAAACAACCTTGGCAAAGCAACCACTGTTCAAAATTTCCTTCAATTCTTCCATGTTGTGAGCTTCTTTTACGTGGCTGTCACGGAAACGCAAGGACTTTTGGTACATTTCTTCTTGAACCTTTGCAAGCAAATCTTTGATGGATTGAGCAAGGTTTTCCATTGGCAACGCAAATTTTTCAAAGGTGTCACGACGGGATACCATTACAACACCGTTTTCGATGTCGCGTGGGCCAAGTTCCAAACGAACAGGAACACCTTTCATTTCCCATTGGTTAAATTTCCAACCTGGAGATTGATCAGTGAAGTCACCTTGAGCACGAATGCCAGCTTGCTTCAACGTTTCTACTACTTCGGTAGCCTTTTCAATTACGCCAGGCTTGTGAGATGCAACAGGGATTACGATAGTTTCGATAGGTGCAACTTTTGGTGGCAAAACCAAACCACGTTGGTCGCCGTGCGCCATGATGATAGCACCGATCAAGCGTGTGGATACGCCCCAGCTTGTTTGCCATGCGTGTTTGTGTGTGCCGTCTTTATCCAAAAATTGAATATCGTACGCCTTGCTGAACTTTTGTCCAAAGTGGTGAGTTGTACCGGCTTGCAAACTTTTGCCGTCTAGCATCATTGCTTCCATACCGTAGGTAGCATCTGCACCAGCAAACTTTTCCTTTTCGGACTTTCTACCAATAAATGTTGGCAAAGCAAGTACTTCCTTGGCAAAGTTGTGATATACGTGAAGCATATCAATGGTTTCTTTTTCCGACTCTTCGCGTGTTGCGTGAATTGTGTGACCTTCTTGCCACAAAAATTCGCTAGTACGAAGGAAAGGACGTGTTGCCTTTTCCCAACGCATTACGTTTGCCCATTGGTTGAGTTTCATAGGCAAATCACGGTAGCTGTTAAGCCACTTGCTGTACATTGTACTGAAAATTGTTTCGCTAGTTGGACGCACTACTAGTGGCTCTGCAAGAACTTCGCCACCCGCCTTGGTTACTGTTGCAACTTCTGGCGCAAAGCCTTCTACGTGCTCTGCTTCCTTTTTAAGCAAGCTTTCTGGGATAAGCACTGGGAAGTAGCAGTTTTGTGTTCCATTTGCCTTGATGCGAACGTCAAGTTCACGTTGGATGTTTTCCCAAATTGCGTAGCCGTAAGGACGGATGATCATTGTGCCTTTTACTGGGCCGTAATCTACAAGTTGAGTCTTAACAACAACGTCGGTGTACCATTGTGGAAAATCCACCGTCATATCAGCTATTTCTTTTACAAATTGTTTGTTATCTGCCATATTTATCTCCATTTACCCAAAGGGTAATATTGTTATCCAACCTATTATAATGCAACACGCCGTCTTTGTCAAAACAAATACACGCTTTGGCAAAATTTTGTAAAAAAATCTACAAAAAAAGAGCGAAAAACTACGCCGATTAACAACGTTTGTTTGTTCGCTCTTTGTTTATCTTGTTAAAGTTAGCACTAATTTACTTGTCTTGTGTTTCTTGTTGCTGTGCTTGCTCGGTTTGCTCGGTAGATTGTTGAGCACTTTCTTCTTGCTTTTGCTCTTTGCGTTCGGCACGATTTTTCTTCATGCGCCTAAATGGTTTGAGTAGCAATTTTTTTAGACCAAAAATCAAGCCGATTTGTATTGCCCAACCTGGTGTTAGTGGCGCTGTCCAAAAGGCTGCTATCGAGCCTGCTACAGCCCAATATCTTTTGTCTACTATCCAACCCAAAATTGCGCAAACAATTACTGGACTCCAAAACAATGCCTCACCTATGATGGTGAAAAACAACGTTTCTTTGTTGAGAAGGTTTTGACGTGTCCACTTCCAACCGTTTTTCAGTTTTTGCTTGAAAGGAACTTTTTCCTTTGGTTGCTTGTCTGTTTTGCGTTTCATTTAGTACATCTCCAAATTAGTTGCAAAGTTGTTGCTAGACTATTGTACCACAAATATTACCTAAACGTATCAATTTAACAACAAAAACACAATTTTTTTGCTTTTTTGAGCAAAAAACAAGGGCAAACATGACTTTTAGTCAAGTTTACCCTGTCAATTTTACAATCCTAGACCAATTTTTGCTCTTTTTAATGCCTTTGTTAGTGGCAAAAATGTAGACAAAAACAATGCCACGTTGCAAATCACCTGC
>JAZQUN010000160.1:0-20601 GCA_045631385.1 Clostridia bacterium | reverse complement strand
GGTGCAGACAACAGCACAGCTAACGTAACCGCATTTGTTACATACGACAAGACAACTTTGGCTCTAGGTGACACAACTGTAACAGTTACTTACGAAGGCAAGACAGCAACAGTTGCTATCACTGTAAACGAACCACACATTTGCTCATTTACAGGCGATTGGACAATTGATCTTCCTGCAACAATTTTTGCAGAAGGTTTGAAAACTCGTGCTTGTCAAGCAGGCGGCGGATGTAACGAAGTGCAATCCGAAGCTATTCCAAAGGTAGAAGTTGTTACTATCACAGTAAAGACTCAACCACTAAAGACAAGCTACAACGCTGGCGAAGTGTTTAACCCAGAAGGCATCGTAGTTGTTGCTGACGGTAACGACGGCTCGGAAACAGACGTTACTGCATACGTTACTTACAGCGCAGGCATGCTTACTAAAAGCGACACATACGTAATCGTTACTTTTGAAGGTAAGACAGCTTCCGTTGCTGTTGCTGTTCAAGGCGACGTTGACATTGTAAGCGTATCTGCTGCACGCAACAGCGAAGTTGGCACGTTTATGCTTGTAACAGGCTACTTTGTTGGTCTATCCGACAACGGTCCATCTGCTGCAAAAGAAGTTTTGCTTAAGGACGTTGTAACCGACGATATCATTGCAGTAAAGAATTTGCCAGAAACATACGGCACATTCCCTAATATTGGTTACCAACAAGGCGATCTTGTTCGCATTTGGGGTACAATTGCTATTGGCGATGCTACAAGCACGCCAAACAAAAAGGTTGTAGAGTTCTCCGTTGATGCTAACCCAACAAATATCAATGACACAATCGTATCCACAGGTAACAAGATTACTTACCAACTAGACAACGTTGTTACTTTGAGCACTTGGAGTGATTGGAAAAACTTCTTTAATGTTGATACAGCTCAAACATATACTTACCTAAAGCTTACTGGCACAATCTACTCTAACAGATATACAAAGGGTAGTGACGGCGTAAAGATTAGCCGTGTACACGCAAACGGTTCGGCTACTGCAGTTGGTGCACTTAAACCAGACGGAAAACGTACCGTAAGCTTCCGTGACAACGCAGTTACCGCTAACGTAGGCGAAGAAATGCTTACCTACTTTGGCTCTAGCACAGCTTACCCTGGCACTTTGATGGAAGTTGACGAAATCATCTGCGTATTAACTGGTGCAAACTCTTCTTACTATCAACTTACACTTTTGGATTCAAGCTGGATCAATCTACCAGGCTCTGATTCTAGTGATGACGGCACGTTTACAAACGCCGATGCTTTGGTAGAAGTTGCAACTGCTTACTACAACCAAGGCAAGCAAATCAAGTACGACCAATATTCTCACCGTCGTCATATCAACATCAGCCCAGAAGAAGCTACAGCACAAAATATTTTGTATATGGACTGCTCTAGCTTTGTAAACGCTGTGTTCTACGAAGCATTTGGCGTAAACGTAATGGATAAAGACGTCTACGCAGCAGGTGGCGATGCTAAAACCGGCAACTTCCGTAACTATGCACGTGACAACCAAACAGCCGTTGACGTTGTTGGTTACTGGGTAAATACCGATTACCCAACACAAGCAGAGCAAGACGCTTTGCTTGCTCAAGTAAAAGAAAATTTGCAAGTTGGTGACGTGCTAAATTACCGTCATGGCAACAAAGTTGATGAAGGCGGTCACGTATATATCTACATTGGTAACGACAAGTTTATCCACTGCACAGGCTCTTCTTACAAATATCTAAGTGATGCATCAACATCCTACGACAACGGCGAAATGAACAGCGGCTCTATTGCTTACATTTCGGCAGATATGTTGTTTGACCGTGCAAACAGTGGACAAAAGAGATTTTTGTTCTACAATGCAGCCAGCGACCAAACGGTAAACTTCTGCGTAATCCGTCCACTTGCTCGCAACTTGACACCTACAGCAGAAACTGTTGCTCGTATGGCTAACAAAGGTCTTGACGTAGAAAAGACTGTTACCGAAGGCGTAAACAGTGCAGTATATAAAGACGGTACAATCACTTACAACGTAAAAATTACTAACAAAACAACCAAAAACTACAAGGGCGTTGCAGTAAAAGAACTTTTGGACAACGACGTAACGTTTGTAGAAGCTAGCACAACACATCGTTTGGTTGGCAACGAATTGAGCTTTGCTGTAGACGTTGCAGCGGGCAAATCTGTTACTGTTACTTGGACAGTAAAAGTAAATGCTAACGCAACTGCCGGCGCTTTGGTAGAAAGCCGCAACACAACAGTTGGTGGCGTAGGGTTGGCAACAACAGACAACACGGTATCCGGTTACACCAAGGCTCAAATGGAATCTGTTGCAACTAAAGCAAAGGAATACGCTACAAACGGCACAACGTTTGCTAATCCACTTGCAATGGCAACAACATTGTACAAGGATGTTTTGGGCGTAACGTTGTTTGACTACACAACTGTAGAAAGCATCTTTACAGATTTGTTTGTGGCTCAAGACTCTAACACCAACAACACAGCTGTTTACACATCTCCACAACTACTAGACCAAAGCGAAATCTTCAAGATGGTAGCTTACGGTATGTACGGTGGTTACAAGGTAACTCAGTTGCAATGGTTCAACAACGAACAAGTTCGCTTGATTGACAAGGGCAACATGTCTTTGGGTGACGTAATCGTTGCGCAAGACGACACAACAACTCGCGTGTTCGTTTACGTTGGCGACGGTCAACTTGTAGTTGTCGACAGCAAAACAGGCACTTGTGAATTGAAGACAATGGGCACATCCTACTCCAGTGCTGCTCACGTTTTGGTAACTTTGCCAGCATACGACTACTTTGCAGTACTTCGTCCATCTGTAGTAGCAAAGTAAATATTTTTAAAACAAGCAAAAGGCAGCCTATGGGCTGCCTTTTTTGTTGCAGAAATTTGTCAAAACATGTCTAAACTTGTTGAAAAGCAAGGCGTTGAGCAAAACGTCTTTTGCAAAAAGCAGAAAGGTGTTTGATATTTTTGTTTTTTTGTATTGACAAGCAAAACAGTACGGTTATAATAGATTTAGACACATTAGTATATATACATATATTAGTACAAAAGCAGGAGAGAAACATGAAAACAAAATGCACTATAATATTGTTGTTGGTTTTGGTGCTGTTGGTCGCAAGCGTATTGCTTGTGGCTTGCGGAAAGCAACCGCCTAACATTTTCTTTGTTGATCCAGCAAAAACGTGCTATATCGTAGGCGAACAGTTGGATTTGACAGGCTCTCAAATAGTGACCGAGTATAATGACGGAACAAAAGACGTGGTTGATTTATCCAAAGAAATGTTGGACGCAACAACCTTGCCAAGCATGGCGGTAGCAGGTGAGTACGTCATCAAAGGCAGTTATAATCAATTTGATTTCAGTTTCAAAATTACCGTAATGCCAAATGCGGACACGTCTGTTGTAGGCATTGAAGCAAAGTTTGTCGAAGGGACAAGCTACGTACGTACCCAAAGCGTTTACGACAAAATTTTGTGCCGTGTAGTTTGTGCTAATGGAACAACGGGCGAGTGGTACACCGTCACCGAAGAAGCCGTCGCTAATGCCTGTATCGTTGGCGACAAACTTTACGTGGACATTGTACAACGGTTGGAAAACAAAACCTTTACAGCAACGGTTGATTTGGAATTTGTTGAAAGTCAAACGCTTTCCGTATCGCAACTTAAACACTCTGCTTTGGATGGCGAATATTTGGTAAAGGGAGTGTTGATTTCCATCGCAACGGCAGTATCTACAGAAGAGTTTATCATTGCCGACCCGGATACTGGAGACATCATTGGAGTAGTTGGGTTGCAAACAAGTGGCGTTATTTACGACTACAACTTTGATACTCACGGCTTTGAAATTGGCGACGAACTTGTTTTGCCAGTTACGCTTCAACAAAAGTTTTACACTAGCAACTCGGCAACAGGCAGAGTTTTTGCTCAATATCAGGGCGGTACAGTCTACTCAACAGCAGTAGCATCCAAAGGCAACAGCGTAAATATCAACAAAGACAACGCCGTCGCCATTGAAAGCCAACAAGATTTGGTAAACTTTTTGACAGAGCCCGCAAGACAAGAAAACCACTACAAAATTGTAAAAATTTCAGGTCAAATGAATCTTGTTTCCTACACAAATTCGGCACACTTACGTTTTTGGTTGGAAGACGGCATTATAGATAGTCTTTCGGAGCAATACGTTGGCGGTGGAACTTTGTCGCCATGCTTCAACGATGCGTCGCAATTCTACACTACAGGTACAACCTTTACGGAAATGTTGTTTGGCAAGCAAAGCGCTGTTTCGCAAGACTGGGACAACCCGTCTACTCAAATTGTAGAGATGTATGCGCTGTACTTTGGTGGAAACAACTTCTACCACGAGTTTGTGGTTTTGGACGAATCTGACGTAAAAATTGTTGAGCCAGTTATTGCTTGCGTAGAGGCAAGCACAACTCAAGACGTGCTGTTTTTAGGCGATCAATTTGACCTTGCAAACGCCACGCTTACGGTAAAATACGCCAACCGCTCGGATGAAACGGTAGCCGTTACTACACAGATGCTAGATGCATCAACCTTGCCTAATACAAGCGTCGCAGGTATTTACACGGTAAAGGGCACATACGAAGGCTGTGATTTTAGCTTCATCGTAGAAGTGATGGAGAAAGTAATCGGCTCAATTTCCGTTGCGACCATGCCAAACGTTACTACCTACACGCACCGTGATACTCCAGCAACCTTTGACTTGGTAGGCGGAAAAATTTCCGTCAACTACACAAACGGAACCAACGAACTAGTTGATATGACTGCCGAAATGTTTTCTGCAGATAGACCAGAGGGCTGGAAAATTGGCGACGTTGAGTACCCTATAAGTTACCTAGGTTTTACAACTACGGCAACGTTTACTATCCAAAACACAGCACTTTCTATTGCGCAGTTTTTGGCTGGCACTGTTGGAGAAACGTACGACGTAACAGGCGTCATCGTTGGTCCTGCAAGCTCTCACGGTGCTGCCGAACTGGTAATTAAGGACAAAAACTGCAATTCCGTACTGGGCATCTTCAACACGGGTGTTGTTGGCACGTATACGGCTATCAGCCTTGATACAGACGTTGTAAACGTAGGTGATGAAGTAATTATTTCGGCAAAGCTAACCTTGTCAGCAGCAACAGCCGTGGGTCTATCCGGCAGGCTTTATGCAGACGTAAACGGTCTTAAATTTGCAAACAATACACTAATCGTTTCTCACGAAAATCCGCTTAATATGGCCGCTTTGAAGACTGATGCCGTGGAAATTGACAGTCAAGAAGAGTTGAAGGCGTTTATCAACTCTGGCACCAACTTTTACAAGGTGGCAAAGCTTGTAGGCGTAAAGGGAGTAGTGGCGTATGACGGCTACCGTGCCTTTTTTGGTAATGATGTCACGGCGTTGGCGGATCAACGCATCAACGGTGGGCATATGAGCCCGTTTATCTACCGTGTAAATGCAAATTACTACTTGACCAATGATATTCAAACATATTTTGCCAATCCCGAATCAACCGACTTTACTAATCCTGCCACAACAAAAGCCACAATTTACGTTTTGTATCTTGGCGGAAACAACTATTACTACGACTTGGTAGTTATGGATGACAGTTGGGTAGAAATTGATACGGACAAGGTGGCTGCTTCTACAAAAACAGCCTACGCTGTGGGTGTTCAAGCGGAGTTGACAGGTTGTGCGCTTATTCTTACAAACAGCGGAAAGGACGTTGTGGCTAGTGAACAAAGCCTTGCTGATACAACGCTTACGGCGCAACGACGTTTTGTCGTCGATGGTACGGTAAAGACTTTACTTGCAATCAATAAATCGTTTATTTTGATAGTAAGGCACATCAATTAAAAAAAGGCAGCCTACGGCTGCCAAGGTTTGCAAAAAAAACAAAGCCTGCACCACAATAGTGGCGCAGGCTTTTTATTTGTACTCTATTTGGTTGTTTACAATTTGGATGTTGGGATTGCCGGGATCTATTTGCAAGGTGGTATTTCCACGCAAAACGATGCAACGAGTACGGACTTGTTTTAGATGCTTTGGCAACACAAACAGCTTGACGTGTTGTGGTACTACGATATCCGTTGCATACTCTAGCGTATGCTGTGCTTCACGCCATTCACTTCCGTATGCGGTTGGGTGATGCCAGTCGTGCCAATGCTCGTGAGCGGGTTCAAACCCTTGTTTGTAGCCTAGGTGCGTTACGGGCAAATCTTGGTACATTGATGGGGCTACGACCACTTCGTCGCTCTCATCAAAAATTACGGCTTTTAAACAGGCGAATTGGCAAATGGTACTGCCTTCGTAGCCTTGTTTGAGCACTTCTAAAACAAACTTTGCCATGCTTTTTATCCCCCGTTAGTCTAGTGGTGGCATTTCTTCCTTTGTGGATAGTTGTGTTGTGATGGAGTTTGTCCAAAATCCAGGCTTAATGCGTGTTTTAACGTACGCTTTGTCGTTTTCGGGAGTAAGGGTGATTTGTACGTCTTGACAGCGGCGTGTCATGCCACAGGTGAAGTGGAAATTGTACGTTCCGTATGGAAGTGGAATGCGGACGCTTTCTTTGTTGCCAATGTATCCGTAAGGCTCTCCGTTGATGTACGTTCCAAAGCCAACAAGCATACAGCAAGGGGTGCCCATACGGTAAATTTGTACGTATGCGTCGGTGGATGCTGCTACGTCTTTGCCACATTTTGGGCAAACGGCTGGGTTGATTGGTGCGTCAAAAACGTGTCCACAATGATCGCATTTTAGTCGTTGTTTAGCCATTTTGTTTGGCCTCCTTTTTTTCATATTTTATACTTTGATTATACCATATTGGGTACATAAGTCAATAGTGAAAATCAATTTTACAGCACTATTTTTACAAGGTTTTCAATAAAAAAGCGACCGAAAAATTCGGTCGCTTTTTTATTTGTTGAAGATGTGTCGTTAGTATACATAGTAATCTAGGTCATCGATGGTGCCTGTTTCATGCAGAAAGGCAATGATATCTGCATTTAGCGAAAGCAACGGATTTGGGTTTTCGCTGTTGACATCAATTTGTGGTACACGCTCTAAATAGTAGGTCAAATTGTACTTGTTTTTAAGCTCAACTAGCAATGTGCGTTTATCCCAAAGGCTAGCCAACGTTGTGTAGACCATTTCGTTTGTGTCCACGTTGTAGTTGGTGTTTTTGCCAATACGGATGCCCCCGTTGTCTCTAAATTCAACATCATTAGTGCAAATATTCAAAGAGGCGCAAAATGCCGCAGCATCAAAGTTGGTGCTTTGCTTGGTGTCAACCAAAAAATATGTCAAACATGTATGCATAGCTAGTCTCCATAAGTGATATACACTAATTGTAGCACAAAAAAACAAATTGTCAATACATTTGTTTTGCAAAGTAGTGTTGCATTTGGCAAAAAAGTGTGCTATACTAGAGTTAACAAACACAAGGAGAAAACTTGTTTATGGATTACAACAAAATTGTAAATCTTGTGTGGCAAGCAAGCAAGTTTACGCAAGTTGACGCGTTGGATATCAAGGAGAAAAACGCATACGACTTTGTTACGCAAGCAGATATCAACATAAGCAACTTTTTGAAGCAAGGTCTGGCAGAGTTGTTCCCAACTGTTGGCTTTGTTACCGAAGAAGAAGATAGCCACGTTGCAACCAACGAGCGCTTTATTTTGGACCCAATTGACGGCACGACCAACCTTATTTACAACTATCGCCAAAGTGCCATTTCGCTAGCCTACGTCAAGGCTGGCGCGGTACAGTTTGGCGTGGTGTATAATCCGTTTAGCAAAGAGATGTTTTTTGCCACTCTTGGCAAGGGTGCGTATCTGTACGAGGCAAGCGTTGGCATAGACCCATTGCTTAATATTGGCGTAGAAAACTACACAAATTGTCGCCTACAAGTAAAAAACCGCGACTTTGCCCACTCTTTGGTAGAGTTTGGTGCAGGCTCATCCTACAAGGCGGAAGCCGTAAGCAACTTTGCCATTGCGCAACGCGTGTTTGAGAGTTGCCTAGACCTTCGCCGTATCTGTTGCACGGCACTATCTATTTGTTACCTAGCGGCAGGCAGAATTGACGGCTACTTCGAAAGAGTTATCAAACCATGGGATTTTGCCGCTGGCATACTTATCCTTGCAGAAGCAGGCGGCGTATCATCTACTTGGGACGGAGAGCCATTGCCACTAGATAGACTAACCACAATTTGTTGTGCAACAAAGTCTATCCACGCACAGCTACTTGAAGTAGTAAACGAAGGGGGCAACAAATGAAAAAGCTAACCAACCACACGGCAAAGGCTCTTGTGGCAATTCATGGCATAGCCTTTACGGTGTTTTACATCATCGAAAAGTTGCTTGCAGAGTTTTTCTACCCATGGATGCAACAGGCAATTGGCAAAACCTGGTACGTCATCATTACCATCGTTGTAGCGCCATTTTTGTACAAATTTTTGGCAATGATCGTACAATGGGTGTACGACAAACGCATGGTCGCAAAAAACAAAAAGCTAGATATTTCCGGCACTTGGTACCACGTACATATCCCACATTACATGGGCAGCGTAGATTACAACCTAGGTCGTCTATCGGTGGGCACAACAACGGTATCGCGTGAGTTTAACGACTTTACCTTTGTGGGAGACAACAGACGTTGCTACTGGCAAGACGGTCAAATTGTACTTGGCGAGCAAAACTCTACTCACTGGTACACCAAGGCAAGCAAACTAAGTGACGAAAACGACTTTGACTTGATAGAAATCTACGAAGCCAAGACACGTGGCATACCTATGCTAACGGTGGATAAATGCCCATGCTGTCACACAGCGTTTGAACAACCTATCCAAATTGCCGAAGCGGAAAACTACCGTCACGGCATACACAAGCTAAACATTGTCACCGAAGGTGGCAAAACCTATCTCAAGGGCGAGTACAGCGATTGCTGGCCATCGCTAAAAACTGGCGAGTTGTACTTCTTCCGTACCCAAGCCGAGCGCGATGCCGTAATCGAAGATTACTTTGTAAAAGCAAACAAAAACTAAAAATAAGCAAATAAAAAAAGGACAACGGGGGTATACGTTGTCCTTTTTTATGGACGATTTGCTCAAAAATTGAGCGGTGTGGGGGATTTTTGCGACTTTTTTGTCAAAATATATTGTTAAATGGTGGGGTTGTGTGATATAATGAAAAAAAGATACAAAGGAGATTAACTATGAGCGTTTTACTTTGCGATTCTAACTGCGAATTGTGGCACACCAGGCTTAAAGAGTTGGGCGTAGATTTTATCAGCATGCCTTACACGTTGGAAGACAAAGAGTATTTTTACGATTTGGGCGAAGCAACCGACTTCAAGGCGTTTTACGACACGGTTCGTCAAGGAAAGACACCTATTACATCTGGTCTTAATCCCGAAAACTACAAGGATATCATCGGCAACTACTTTGCTCGTGGCGAAGACGTGCTTTACATAAGTTTTTCGCACGCAATGAGTGGAACATTTAATCAACTTAACGTCGCTCTAAACGAACTTGCGGAAATCTACCCAGATAGAAAATGCACAATTTTCAACACAAACAGCATTTCGTTGGGTGCGGGCATTCAGGTGGAGAACGCTGCTATGCTTAAGCAACAAGGCGCAAGCGACGAAGAAATTTTGGCATTTTTGAAGGACTTTACCAACAAAACGGCGATGTACTTTGTTGTAGACGATCTGATGCATCTAAAGCGCGGAGGAAGGCTTTCTGCTGCTGCGGCCTTTGCCGGCACGATGCTAGCACTCAAACCAGTACTTACTGTTGGTGCAGCGGGTGGTTTGGAAGTGTTTAAGAAAATTTCTGGAAAGAAAAAGGCTCTTGCGTTTATGGTGGAGCGTTTTGTGGAAGAACTTGGCGACCCAACAGCAAACGTATACGTAGTCGATGCAGATAGTCCAAAGGATGGCGATGCGTTGGCTGAGTCACTTAAAGCGGCTTTCCCAACCATCAACGTAGTGCGTCAACCGATTGGTCCAGTAGTTGGTGCGCACTGTGGACCTGGCACAGTAGGACTGATTTTTGTAGGAAAACAACGTCCAATTGCCTTGGCAGAGCAAGAATAATTTGTCTAAAAAGCAATGAGCGACAGCGAAACGTCGCTCATTTTTTTGTGCTCTTAAAGTTGTTACAAATGCTGTTTGGCAGGGGGCGTTGGTTGATTTTAGCACGCAAAAACACGCAACGCATACTCGCCAAATTGACTAATGGGTGGGCGTTTGCGTCAACTAACGCGCAAATATTGACAAAAAAATTAAACAGATGTATAATTAGGTTAGCAAGTTTGTCCAATTGGACAATATAATAGTACAAAGGAGAAATTTAGTTATGCTAGAGTTTAAATACGACGTTCAACTGCTCATCGACGGCGAAAATTTGTCCGAAGACGAAATCAAAAACTACTTCAACACTCAACTCAAAGGCGACTGCCTACTTGCCGTAGGCGACGAAGAAACCATCAAGATCCATTTTCATACCAACGAGCCTTGGTTGGTACTACAATATTGCGCAACTTTGGGCGAAATTTACGACATTGTAGTAGAAGATATGGAGCGTCAATCCCGCGGACTAAACGGCTAATTGGGTCAATTTTTAAAAATTTTTCGGACGGCTTACGCCGTCCTTTTTTTGTGCAAAAATTGTTGAAATTGCTGAAATTTTGAGCAAAAAAACACCTAAATTTTGACAAAAAAATCGTTAAAAATGCCCTCAAATACGCCTATTTTTGCAGAAAAAGTTCTGCTCGAAAATACGCAAAAAAATAGGGCGAAAATGGGCAAAAAATCGCCTAATTTTAGGGCTGATTTTACACTCCGAGTTGGCGTAAAAAAGGTGCAAAAAGTTAATCAATTTTTTGTGCTCACTTTAGGTCGTGAAAGCCACTTTTTGAAGCAAAATTTTGCAACTAAATTTGCCGCAAAGTTTGCCGAAATCAACCTTAAAAACGACGCTTTTTATTATATAAAAGGCGAAACGCTCAAAAGGTCTTAAACGCAAAATTATTTTGTCGATTTTCGCTTTAAGGTAAAAATTGTGTAAAAAATGCGACAATTTATCAAAATAAAGCAAAAAAATTGCCTGTTTGCCACCTATTTTCTTGACAAAACTAGGGTGTGGATGATATAGTATATTCACGCATTTTTATCGTTAGAAAGTTATCTTTCGTAGAAAGATAGCAGTCACAACAAACAACCGAGCGGTTGTCGGCGAAGATTTGTTGCCGAAACGGCTCACGCACCAGGCAGGTTTTTTGCAGCAATGCAGGGCTTGTTTGGAATACGACAACAGGGGAAGACTCAATTGAAATTTACTAAAAAACGTATTGCACAAATCTTCACTTTGATGCTTGTTGCTGTATTGGCGCTTACCAACTTGGTAGGCGTAGTTTATGCTGGTCAACAATCCGGCGTAATCTCGACAGAAATCAAGGTGACAAACACTACCGGTGTTGCCAAGTCCGTTATGGATCAATACTTGCTTGTAGAAGATCAAGCTCAAGTAGGTAACTATGCCGACGACGATTTGGTTTGGGCGGTAGTGTCGCTAAACAAAAAGAGTGTGTTAGACAGCGCTTTGCAATATAACGAAAGCGACTACACACAATATTTGTCTACTTACAGCGCTCAAGAAGAAGCTGAAGTGTTGCTAGCTTACCAAGATGCATTTTTGGCCAAGTACAAAAACGTAATCAAGGACGTAAGCTATCGTTACACAACATTGCTAAATGGTATGGCTGTACAAGTTCGTTACGGCGACGTTGGTGTGTTGGAAGCAGACAAGCAAGTTAAATCGGTAATCTTGTCCGAAACATATCTTGCGCCAAAGTCGGAAGTTACACAAAACATGGTAGACGTGTACACAACGGGTATCTACGATAGTAGTGACGTTGCTTACGACGGTACTGGTACTGTAATTGCCGTTTTGGATACAGGTTTGGATGCTACTCACACAGCTTTCCAAAACCAACCAACAGGAAAACTAGCATTGGAAAAGGATAGAGTTGCTAGCTTGCTTACAAGCTTTGAAGCAACAAAAAGATCGGAGTCTGTGGGCGACAAATTGACCGCAGACGATTTGTACTATTCTGACAAAATTCCATTTGCATACGACTACGCGGATAATGATCCAGATGTATATCCAAAGGAAAACCACGGCACACACGTAGCAGGTATCATCGGCGGTAAAGACGACACCATCACAGGTGTTGCAACAAACGCCCAACTTGCTATCTTTAAGGTGTTCTCCAACTACTCCGAAGGCGGTCAAACAGAAGACATCCTTGCGGCACTTAACGACTGCGTTGTACTTGGCGTTGACGCTATCAACATGAGCTTGGGTACATCTTGTGGTTTCTCTCGTGAAGTGGACGAAGAAGGCGTAAACGAAATTTACGACAAAATTAGCCAAACAGGTATCTGCTTGATTTGTGCTGCATCTAACGACTACAGCTCGACAATGCAATCTCCAAACGGTGATACAGGTTTGACAAGCAACCCAGATACAGGTACAGTAGGCTCACCTTCATCTTACGAAGCAAGTATGTCTGTTGCAAGTATTGCGGGCGTAAAAACAAAATACGTAATTGTAAACGGCGAACAAAACGTTTACTACACAGAAGCAGGTAACAAAGTCAGCGAAGACGAGCACGACTTCAGTAAGGAATTGCTAGACGGAGCAACATCCGGTACGTTTGAATACGTTGTCGTACCGGGCTTGGGTACTGAAAGTAACTACTACGATCTTGACGTTGCTGGCAAAATTGCCGTAATCAAGCGTGGTACAACTTCGTTTGAAGAAAAAATTACCATTGCAGAGTCCAAAGGTGCTATTGCCGTAATCGTTTACAACAACGTTTCTGGTAACATCAGCATGAGCATTGGTAAAGCTACTATCCCTGCTTGCTTTGTATCAATGGAATTCGGTAAGTACTTTGAAGAACACAAAACAGGTACTATCGTAGCAGACGTAAGCAACCTTGCAGGTCCATTCATGAGTGACTTCTCATCTTGGGGTCCTTTGGGTGACTTGGAACTTAAGCCTGACATCACAGCGCACGGTGGCGAAATTTACTCTGCTGTTCGTGACGGCTACGACGTTATGAGTGGTACATCCATGGCTGCTCCAAACATGGCAGGTGCAACAATTCTTGTACGTCAATACGTAAAAGAGCGTTTCCCAACAATGTCCGCTTACGACGTTACACAGCTTACATATCGTTTGCTTATGAGTACGGCAACAATTGCTTACAACGAAGAAGGTAACCCATACTCTCCACGTAAGCAAGGTGCAGGTCTAGCAGACATCAACAAATCCGTAAATACGCAAGCATACGCTTACGTTGAAGGCAACAACAAAACAAAACTTTCCTTGGGTGATGACCCTAACAAAACTGGCGTTTACGTAATGGAATTCAACGTAGAAAACATGAGCGCAAACGCATTGAGTTACGAAATCAACCCAATTGTAATGACAGAATCTTTGTCCGCTGACTACAAGACGGTTGCTCAAAAGGCTTACTTGTTGGGCAAATCGTTTACCGTAACCGTAGAAGGTGACGGTGGCAGAGTTGGCGCTGGCAACACATTGATCGTCGAAGGTTTCTCTGACGTTAAGGTAACGGTAACAGTTACTTTGGACGAAGAAGCAAAAGCATACTTGGATCAAACCTTTGCAAACGGTATGTACGTAGAAGGTTACATCGAAATGCTTTCCAGAAACGAAGACAGCATCAACCTAAACGTTCCTTACCTAGCATTTTACGGCGACTGGTCTGTTGCTCCAATGCTTGACGTAACAGCGTACGAAGTAGGTGCAGAGAAAGAAGACAGCTCCATCTTGGAAGAAGACAAACTTCACGAAGACGTTTACGCAACGTTGCCAATGGGCGGCTTCCGTTACTATACAACAGACACCGAATACGAAGAGTCCTACTACGGTCTTGGTCAATTTGCTTACAGACTAGCTGACGGCTACTCCGAACCAGCAACTTTGGAAGAATACGCAGCCTTGACAAACAACGTAGAAGCAGTTTACTCACTATCTATCATCGGTGCAGGTTTGCTTCGTAACGCAAAAGAAGTAACCATGAAAATTGAAGATAGCATAACAGGCGAAGTAATTTGGGAAGGCACAACTTACAACGCTCGTAAGAGTTATTACACAGGCGGCAGACGTCCTGGTTACCTACCTGTAGATTTCTCGTTGCTTGACTACAACCTAGCAAACAACAGCAAATACAAGTTTAGTATGGAGTGTTTCCTAGATTGGCACACAACCGCTAACAACCTTAAAAACACATTTGAATTCGAGTTCTACGTAGACGACGAAGCTCCAATTTTGGTAAAAGACAAGACGCAAGTCAGAGTTGAATACGTAAACAACCAACCACGCTACATCCTTGACCTGTACGTGTACGATAACCACTACATCCAAGCGTACACATTGGGTACATATTCCAGCTTGAAAGATGGCGAATATCAAGATTTGACATCCTTCCACAGATATGTATTGCCAATGCAAGATGGCAAGCGTAACAGCGAAAACCGTATTTCTTACGATATCACAAGATATTGGGACGAAATCCAAAAGAACGACGGTAAGATTTTCATCCAAGCAATTGACTATGCTCGTAACGCATCGTCTTACACACTTGAATTGCCATCTTCCGTTGCGGAAAAACTTGCATTCAAATCCACAAAACGTAACGTAAACATCAACGCAAATACAACCGAAGACTTGAAGCCATACTTGGTAACAACTCCAACAGATTTGTACGTAGAAGAACTAATCTGGAGCGTAGACGACGAATCCGTTGCTCTAGTTCGTGATGGTGTTGTACTTGGCTTGAAGGAAGGCGAAACAACCCTTCGCGTCAAGAACAAGGACGGCTCGGGCGAAGCAACCTTGCCAGTAATCATCAAGGCTGCAAAGGTAAACGAAATTTCGTTGACACAAATTAGACTAAATAAAAACGCTGCAACAGTTGTTCGTGGCGAAGAAGTAGAGCTAAACGTAACACGTCTTCCACACGAGCTGTTTAGCGACGTAGCAGGTTTGCAGTTTACCGACACCGAAGTAACCTGGTCCACCTCGGGCGGCGTGCTTAAGTTTGTCACCTACGACGAACAAGGCAACCAAGTGCTTACAGACAAAATCGTTGGTACTCAAAACGTTGTTGTAAAAGCAATGAAGTCCGGCTCGGGTACTATCAAGGTAACGTCAACCGGCGGTTCGTTTATCAACGCAAGCTGCAGCATTTCCGTTCGCGAAGAGTTTGAAATGGAAGGCTCGATCCTACGTGCATACCACGGACGCGGTGACGAAAACGGCGTTGTAGAAATTCCGGAAGATTTGGGCGTAGTTTGGATTTACTCTCAAGCGTTCTTTGCTAACGAATACATCACAAAAATTATCATCCCAGAAGGTGTAGAAACACTTTACGAAACGGCAATTTACGGCTGTGACAACTTGGAAGAAGTAGTGTTCCCACAATCCATGAAGAACATTGAAAAGTGGTCTTTGGCTTGGAACGAAAAGCTTACCAAGGTTGATCTAGGTGGCGTTGATACCATCGGCGAAATGGCATTTGTAAAATGTGCTGCTTTGACAGAGATCGATTTGTCCAACATAACGTTGATTGGTCCAGCTGCATTTGCTTACTGCGAAAGCCTAACATACGTTGACATCTCCAAGTGTAAATCAATGGGCGAGCAAGCCTTTGTTGGTTGCGCTGCACTTACATCTTTTGATACAAGTGAAGAAACTTGCCTAGGCTCATATGCATTTGCAAACTGCATGGGCTTGAGAGACATCGAACTTAACTGTACAAACATTGCCGACCTAGCATTTGCATTCTGTCAAGGCTTGGAATCCGTAACGTTTAACAATGCAGTTGATACAATCGGAATGGGCGCGTTCTACTCCTGCTCGGCACTTACCGAAGTTATTTACCGCTCTTCTGTACGTGTAATCGAAGAAGCAGCATTTGTAGACTGCGACTTGGATACGGTTTACTTGCCTGCTGGCTTGGAAAAGGTTGGCGACCAAGCATTTGGTATCATTGACGAAATGGCTATTGCATACGGCGGTCCAAGCAAGGTAGTAATTTCTGCTGGCGCTCAACTAAAAACAATTGGTAACGCAATTTTCTACAACTGCAACAAAATTACAGCATTTGAAGTAGAAGAAGGCAACCCATATTTGTCTACTATCGACGGTGTATTGTACAACAAGGCTCAAACAAAATTGTTGCTTGTTCCTACAATGTATCACACATATACGGTTACTGCTCCAGCAAGCGTAACAATAATTGGCGAATACGCTTTCTGCAACAACCAAGCAATTTTGGTACTAAATGCTCCTGGCGTAACCAAAATTGAAGATTACGCATTTGCGGGCTCACGCGTACAGTCGTTCAACTTGAGCAACGTTCAATACGTTGGCCAAAAAGCGTTTGTTGGCTCTATCGGTCTTACAATTTGGCCACAAAGCTTCAACAACCTTGTATACATTGGAGACAATGCGTTTGCAGGTTCGGCTTTGGCTGGCTCGTTGAAAGTTCCTACAACCGTAGAGTACCTTGGTGAAGCAGCGTTTGCAGCAACAAACATCTCTGCTGTAACACTTGGCACAAACTTTACAAAGGTGTCCGACTGGGCATTTGCTCAATGTCTAAACCTTACAGTAGTAAGCCTACCAAACACACTTGAAAGCATTGGTGACTATGCGTTTGCAGAGTGCAAAAGCATGGAAAGCATCACATTGCCACAAAGCGTAAGATCTATTGGCGCTTATGCGTTTGCATACTGTCAATCTTTGAAGACTATCAACATCCCAGAAGGTGTTACCGAAATTGCTGAAGGCACATTTATGACAACAGCAATTGAAAGCATCACTCTACCAGCATCCGTAGAAAAAATCGGTGCGGTTGCATTTGTTTTCTCAACAACAAATGGATCTTACCTTCCAACAGTTTTGAAGGACATCAATTTGGACAACGTAGTGGAAATCGGTGACGGCGCATTTATCTATGCAAGCTTTACAACAGTAAACGCTCCAAATGCAGAAGTAATTGGTAACAGTGCGTTTGCTTACTCCGCAGCGACATCCATCAACTTGCCAAAAGCAATCACTATAGGCGACGGTGCGTTTACGGGTGCACAAGCAACTACAATCAACGTGCCAAATGCTCAAACAGTAGGTGCACAAGCATTCTTCATGTGTGACAACTTGCAATCACTAAGTTTGCCAAACGCAACAATTATTGGAGATTTCGCTTTCGCATCAGCTGAAGCTTTGCAAACTTTGGATATTTCGTCGGCAGAGTCTATTGGCGAAAGTATCCTTACTGGTACACAAGTACAATCAATTTCGTTGCCAGCAACTTTGCATACCATCAAGCCTTCGGCATTCTGGGGTGCAGAAAGCCTTGTCAACGTTGACATTGACAAAAACAACACTAACTACTTTGTAGATGAATTTGGCGTAGTTTACAAGGTTAATCCAAACGGCTTGCTTACTCTGGTAAGTTACCCAGCAGGTTTGCAACATCAAGATTACGTTGCAAACGAATTGACTGTTCGTGTAGAAGCATATGCGTTTGCAGGCAACAAAGCATTGAAGACACTTTCCTTGCCAGAAAGACTAAAGGTAATTGGTGCAAGTGCATTTAGCGAATGCGGTGGTTTGGAACAAATCACATTCAACTGTGTAGACGCTCCAGTATTGGAAATGTTCTACAACGAACGTTTGGGTGTAGCAAACCACAACTACGACAACTTCCAAAATACAGGTACTAGAGGTACCACAATCAACTTGTTGTATCCAGCAAACGGTGCAGGTTACGACGCTTACGTATGGAAGACATACTTCGGCGACAAGTTGGTTAAGACTGACACTATCAACCGCACAGCAACAACAATTGATATGACAGATACACTATCTACAATGGACGTTTCGGCGTTGACGTTTGATAGCGTAACGGATATCGTGTTGTTGAGACGTATCTACGCATCTTTGAACGCCGCTCAAAAGGCATTCTTGGCAGATTACGTTGGTACTCTTTCTCAAGCGGAAGCACACCTTGCAGGTTTGTTCACAACAACGGTTAACTCCTTGTCTGCAACACCAACCTTGCAAGATAAACAAGCTGTTGCAAGCGCTCGCGCATGCTACAACAAGTTTAACAAAGAAATGAAAGCTTTGGTTTCTGAAGAAACTCTAGCAAAACTAACAAGCGCAGAAGAAGCTATCAAGGCTTTGGAACAAACTGCAACGCAAGAGCCAGATGACGCAACACCATCCAACAACGGCTGGGTAATCTACGTAGCAGTTGCCGTAGCAGTTGTAGCAGTAGCTGCAGTAGTTGCACTTGTACTAATCAAAAAACGCAATGCAGCAAGCGTTGTAGAAAACACACAAAAGGAGGGCGACCATGAGTAAAACAACAAGATTAGCATTACTTACAGTTTGTTTAGTAATTGCTTTGTCGTGCGTATTTGTGGCTTGCTCTTCCACAAAATACACGCTAACCTACAACACAGCAGGTGGCGAAATTGAAGGTGGCACAACAGTAATGTTTAAGGAAGGGGCTAAAATAACCCCTCCTACACCGGAAAATGGCAACTTTGTATTTGACGGTTGGTATGCAGACTTTGCATACACTCAAAAGTTTGAAAGCTTTGACAACATGCCAGCACAAGACGTTACAGTTTACGCAAAGTGGAAAACATACACAAGTGGTAAAATCAACTTTGTAGTAAACGGTGGCAGCGAAGTGGAAGCAATCAGAGGCGTTACAGGTCAACCTGTTACTGCTCCTGCAAACCCAACAAAAACCGGTTACAAATTTGCAGGATGGTGCGAAGATGCAACTCTAAACAACTTGTATACTTTCAGCACCTATCCAAATGGCGAAATCACATTGTATGCTAAATGGCAACAAGATTCTGCTCAATTTGCTTACGTAACGTTTGACCTAAACGGCGTAAAGACCGAAGTTGCTGTACGCAAAGGTCAACCAGTTGAAGCACCAGTTGCTCCACAAGGTCAAAACTGTGTTTGGTACACAAGCGAAAGCAAAAACGTAGCATACAACTTTGAAAACGACGTAATTGGCAACACAACATTGTACGGTGTATTGTGCACTGAAGGTTTGGTTGTACAAGGTAACACAGTAGTATCCTACAACGGTACGGAAGAACAAGTGTTTATCCCACAATCTTACAACGGTGTATACGTAACAACAGTTGCTGCAAGTGCGTTTGTAGATAACAACACAATCACAAGCGTTTACCTTCCATCAACAGTTACAGCAATTAGCAATTACGCTTTCCAAAACTGTGAATACCTTGCATCCATCAACTTGGAAAGCACAGTAAAGAGTGTTGGCGCATTTGCGTTTGCTGGTTGCAAACGTTTGGTATCCGACCTTGACTTGACAGGTTTGACAGAAATTCAACCAAACAGCTTTGCAAATTGCAGATGGGTAGAAAACGTATCCTTTGCAGACAACCTTGTTTCTATTGGCGCATATGCATTTGCAGACTGCTCCGCTTTGACAACTATCACATTGCCAAGCACAGTAGAAACTATCGGCGAATTTGCATTTACAAACACAGGTATCACAACGCTTAACATCCCAACAGCATTGACAACACTTGGTCAAGGCGTAGTTAAGGGTTGCGACATCCAAACAATCACAACAGAGCAAAACTCTT
Organism: Clostridia bacterium; assembly: GCA_045631385.1. GTDB lineage: Bacteria > Bacillota > Clostridia > Christensenellales > CAG-314 > RGIG5495. The sequence continues at coordinate 805 of JAZQUN010000160.1, read as the reverse complement.
CATTCGTTGTTGATACAACTGCGGTTTACGCTGACAACGGCAAAACATTGTTGCTACAATTTGGTTCAGTAGAAACATTGGTGTTGCCAAGCACAGTAGAAGCAGTTAGCCCTTGGGCATTTAGCAACGCTACAGTAACTAACCTAGACGTATCCAACCAAGCATTGACAAGAAACTCTTTGTGTGGTATCCAAGGCTTGCAAGCTTTGAAGGTTTCCAACTTTGATAGCGACAACAAGTTTTTGGCTTACTGGTTTGGTGCTAGCTCTGCTATCGAAAACACAACAAACAGTTTCTATGTTCCAACAACACTAAAGACAGTTCAATTTACAGGTGAGCAAACAACAGTTCCACAATACGCTTTCTACGGTTGTACTTCTGTTGAATCCATCCTTGGCTTTGAAAACGTTGTAGAAATTGGTGTTTACGCGTACGCACACACGAGCGTAAACAATATAGAAATTGGCGCTCAAACAACACAATTCCACGGCACATCATTTGCAGGTGCAAACAACTTGCAACTTACAGTAGCAGAAACAAACCCTGTTTATGCAATGTACGAAGGTGCTGTTTACACCAAGGACTTGTCCACACTAGTATTCGTTCCATCCGGTTTGACCGAAGTTACATTTGCTAGCGAAATGGTAAAAATTGGTGAATACGCTTTTGCTAAATCTAGCGTGCTAGAAGTAGTTGTTCCAAACACAGTTGAAGAAATTGGCTTTGGTGCATTTGAAGGCGTAACAAACTTGCAAAAACTTACCGTTCCATTTATTGGTGGCGGTTCTGCAGACACAAAATACAT
>JAZQUN010000159.1:0-16390 GCA_045631385.1 Clostridia bacterium | reverse complement strand
TCAACTCAAGTCTTACGTTGTTGGACTGGTTGTTGTTAAACTGCAACTTTGTTCCTACAGTTCTGCTAACAACGTCACCTACGTTTGTGAATTGATTGGTGATATCAATAACTTGATTTTGTGGTTCTTGCATTATGTAGCCAAAGGAATCAACGTACAAATCGCCAACCTTGTATACAGCAACTCTATCTACCAAGTGAACGGTGATGGTATTAGGGAAGTTTTTAACTACCGCTACTGCGTGATAATCGGTAAAAGTACGGTTGATGCTATCCAAAACTTCTTGCTTGGACAAAAACATGATGTTTTTACCAAAAAACTCTTCTAGCACTTGGTTGGATGCTGGTGCGGACGGTGGTGTTGCAATGACACTTCCGTCTTCCGAATGAAAAACCAAATCCCCACTATTTACGGTAAAAACAGCACCCAAAATGATCGCCAAAACGACGACAAGTACGGTTACTATGATAAAAGTGAGCAGTTTTTTTGTTTTCATTTGTTTACTCCTTACGTATAGGTACAGCAATACTTATATATTATACACCCAAAGTTGTTTCTCGTCAATAGTAATTTCGATTTCAATTAAAAAAACAGTGTATAAATACACTGTCATTTAGCATTTTTTGTATCAATTTGTCAATTTTATTTCTGCACCAACCTGATGTAAGCTTGAAACTATATCAAAGTAGCCCCTTTCCACATGCGAAACGTTATTAACACGCGTAATTCCCTTGGCAAAAAGACCAGCAAGCAACAATCCTGCACCGCCACGCAAATCATTTGCTTCTACTGATGCACCCACCAAAGAGCCACCACTTATAGTTGCTACATTATTCCTTAAACAAATATTAGCACCCATCCTTTGCAACTGCACAACGTTGTGTTGAAGTCTGTTTTCAAACACTTTTTCTATAATTTTTGTTTTGCCATTACCAACTGCCGCCAACGACAACAACAAAGACTGCGCATCCGTTGGATAGGATGGATACGGAGCTGTTTCCACAACGCCAAATCCGTCCACTCCACTGCTATCAACAATTACACCATCATCAAACAAAATATTGCAGCCTGCATTTTTTAACAAGCCCAATGGCACAGAGCAATGGTTTGGATCAAAACCCTTTACCTTAACCTTTCCGCCCGTGCCTGCTACCGCAAACAGATACGTCAATGCAACAATTCTATCCCCAATAGCAACAGCGGTTGTGCTTCTTAGCAAATCCACACCCTGAATAGTCAAGTTTTTAGTTCCGATACCATCAATTTTTGCTCCCATGTTTTGCAGCACGTGTTCTAATTGAACAACTTCCGGCTCAACGGAACAGTTTTTCAACACAGTTTGTCCCTTTGTCATTACAGATGCCAAAAGTAAGTTTTCTGTAGCACCCACACTAACAAAAGGAAACTCCACCACGCCACCGTGCATTTTTCGTCCATCGGCTAACAAGAATCCATCAACATACTCAAACTTTACGCCCAGTTTTTCCAAACCGTCAATATGTAAGTTTATTGGTCTTTTGCCTATCGCACATCCACCTGGTAATGGAATCTTTGCCGTCTTATATTTACCCAATAATGCGCCCAAAAGCAACACTGATGCACGTATTTTACTACCCAACAGACTAGGAATTTCAAAGCTACTTACACCTTGAGAATAAACAGATACACTATCACCTTTCCAAACAACTTCTGCACCTAGGCTACGTAATATTTGACACATTGTTTCAATATCGCCTAGCGGTCTACAATTATCTATGCGGATGGAAAAATCTGGCAATATTGATGCCGCCAACAATGGCAATATAACATTTTTTGCGCCGTACACGTTCAATTCTCCGTAAAGTTTGTTACCACCACAAATTTCGTAAAACACACTGCATCTCCTCAACCATTTTTAGAACAATTTATCAATATGCCTGCCGCTGACATAAATACCACCAATGACGTTCCGCCGTAACTAATAAAGGGCAACGGTAAACCCGTAGGTGGAATACTTCCTGTAACTACCGCAAAGTTTATCAAGCTTTGTATTGCAATAACAGCGCTGATGCCAGCACACAAATAGCAGCTAAATTTTTCCTTGCAATTTATTGCAATTCTTATTCCGCGCCAAATCACAAAAGCATAACAAACAAACAACAAAAGACAGCCTATCAGTCCTGTTTCTTCACCAATTACAGAAAACACAAAGTCACTCTCAGCAAAGGGCAAAAACTGATACTTTTGCCTGCTATTAAACAGCCCAACGCCAAACCAACCACCGTTACCCAAGGCGTACAAAGACTGAATAAGCTGATAACCTTCGTCCTTTGGTGATGCCCAAGGATCTAAAAAAGCAAGCAAACGCTTTATTCTGTACGGCTCAATTAGTATAAGCACTGGGACCATCGCAACAATAGGTAAAGACGTCAATACAAAGTGCTTAATTTTTATGCCGCCAACAAACAAAATTGCAATCATAAGCAAACCCACGCACATGGTAATTGACATGTTTGGCTCTGCAATTATTAACAAACAAAACACACCACCTACAAGCCACACAGGAATACTATTGACAAATTTTGCCATATCCTTTTTGCTCATATAAACTGCACAAAATAATACCAATGCAAACTTTGCTATTTCTGATGGCTGCAATGAAAAACCGCCAAAGCCTATCCACCTACGCGCGCCGTAATTTTCAATTCCAATGCCTGGGATAAACACAAGCACTAATAAAACTATTGTTACAATCACGCCCAATATCCAAAACTTCTTAAGCTGATTTATGTTTATAAACATAAGCGCCACCATAAACACAGCTCCAACACATGCGCCTATGCCCTGTTTGAATACAAAGTGGTATTCGGTGCCGTAATCTTTTTCTCCAGTATAACTACTTGCACTATATACAAACAGCAAACCAACACAAACAAGGATAGCTACAGCGATAAGCAACGGGAAATCAAACCGTTTTTCATGTCTTATCATTGGAAACGTCCTTTGCACTTTGCTGAAATACAAATCCGCGTTGCTGATAGTTTTCAAACATATCAAAGCTTGAGCATGCTGGTGAAAGCAAAACCGTACCACCTTTGTTTTTAGCTTTTCGGTAACAAAGCCTTGTAGCGTCCAACAGAGAGTCACATTTGACACACTCAACACTACTGTTTGTCAAAGAAGTCGCTATTTTATCTGCCGTTTGACCAATACAAGCAACAAACCTAACTTTTAAAAACTCATCCGAATCAACCAACTGCATAAAGTCTAGGCCTTTGTCTACTCCACCCAAAATCAAGTACACGTCACCACTCATGCTAGCCAAAGCTGACACAACCGCGTGAATATTTGTAGCCTTTGAGTCGTCAACAAAACGCACATTGTCTTTTGTTAAAACAAGCTGACAGCGATGATTATCAAAGGTAAAACTTGTTAGACTTTTTATTGCAGTCGCAATATCACACCCAAGGACAGCAACGCACAGCACTGCACAAAGTAGGTTTGCCAGGTTATGTTGCGACAAATTATTGCTATACGCAAAGCATTGCTTTTCACCCAAATCAACAACAATATTTTCTCCGTCGTAGTAACAGTTACAAACTGTTGTCGTGCTGTAAAACAATCTTTTAGCCTGTGTCAACGAAGCACACTCTATTGCATTAGTATCATCCAAGTTAAAAACAGCAAATTGCTCACAAGTTTGATGTGAAAAATTGTTTGATTTTGCATCCACATAATTACGATAACTTTTGTGGTAATCCAAATGGTCTGGGGCTAGATTTGTCAAAACAGATATGTACGGCCTAAAGTCAAAGCAGTCCTTCAACTGAAAGCTGCTAGACTCCAACACAACTACTTCACCATCCTTTAGCAACGGCAACCCAGATGAAAACGGAACGCCGCCATTGCCTAACAATACACTTTCCATTTTACAAGCATTTAACATATGTTGAAGCAGTTGCGTTACAGTTGTTTTTCCATTTGTTCCTGTTATGGAAACAATTTGATTTTTGCACAACCAATAGCAAAACTGAAGTTCGCCTACTACCGCTACACCTTGATGACGACATTGCTGTAAAAAGGCACTATCTTCTGCTACTCCCGGAGAAGTAATTACTAAATCCAATTGCTCAAAGTCTATACAAGTCAATTCTGTTTTGGACAAATCATCATCAAAAATAGCAACCTTATCATATTTAAGCAAACTTTTTAATGCTTGCCCAGTTTTACCTGCGCCATATATAATTATGTCATACATACTATCCCCCAACACAAACCAACAGTGCCCCCATAAGCAACGTTATCACACAGTAAATCGCACCAATTCTTGTTTCGCTTAATCCTTTTTTTTGCAAATGATGATGAAACGGAGCCATCAAAAACACTCTTTTTCCTTTACTTATCTTAAAGTACACCACTTGAATTATTACCGAAACGCACGAAACAACAAATGTAACGCCTAAAATTGGAATTATCAAGCTTAAGTTGGTAAATATCGCTACACATGCAACCAAAGCTCCCAAAGCAAGCGAACCAACGTCCCCCATAAATATCTTTGCAGGAAAACAATTAAACAACGAAAATGAAAGCAAACTCCCAACAGCACAAGCAATTATTACCAGCATTTTTTCTCTCTGAGCAAGCGCCAAGCTATCCCCTTGCAAATCCAGTTGTTTCATCTGCATATAAATCACTGCAAAAATGCCCACGAAGTAACATATGGTACTGCCCGTAGCCAAGCCATCTAGACCATCCGTCAAATTTACTCCATTAGTGCAAGCTAGATATATAAAAATCACAATTGGCACTATCCACTTCCCAACGTAAATTTGTTTGCTTACAAAGGGCAAATAGAGTCTGTCACCCACAGTTTGATCACCATATACAAACAACGCAACAACTATGGCTATGGCAAGCTGAACAACAATCTTCTGATATGCCTTAAGTCCTAAATTATGCTTAAATTTGATTTTTAAAAAGTCGTCCAAAAAGCCCACTATACCATATGCAACAAATACAGCTAGCGTAACCAAAATACTTTTGTTACCTACCCCGCAAAAGCACAACGCTACTATTGACGTGGCTAATATAAAGGATATCCCACCCATAGTTGGTGTACCCTGCTTTGCAGTATGCTCGGTAACGTATTGCAAAATTTCCTGTCCTGCCTTTATTTTGCGTAGCAATGGCAACAAAATCGCCAACAATATAGTGCACAGTCCAAAGGAAAGTGCTAGCGGCACAATGTATTGTTTCATTTTTCTCCCTATTGATAAATTATTTTATGTATAACGTCAACGTCGTAATAGGGATACTTGCGACCTTTGATTTCTTGATATTTTTCCGCACCCTTACCCAACACAGCAACAGTATCATCCACCTTTGCAACGGATAAGGCAAATTCCGTAGCCTGGCTACGATTAAGTATGACTTTGTATTGACACGTCATACCTGCAAGTATATCGTTTACAATGGTTGTGGGAGCTTCAAAACGTGGATTATCATTTGTAACAACGGCAAAATCGGCATATTTAGACACCGCTTGAGCCATTAACGGACGTTTGTACTTGTCGCGATTTCCACCACACCCAAACACCACGATCAAGTTTCCTTTACAAGTTGATTTTAGATATGACAAAATGTTGATAACTCCATCGGGAGTGTGCGCAAAGTCAACAACGATTCGAGCACCATCTTTTCTAAACATAGTTTCATTTCGACCCTCAACAAATTCAACAGATGCAAGACCTTCAACTATTTTGTCAATGCCTATACCGTAAAGTTTTGCAACTGTTGATGCCGCCAAAGTGTTGTATACGTTAAACTTTCCACATAGCCGATAGTTTACCATAGCCTTTTCGCCATACAAATCCAACATATAGCTTATTCCGTCAGATCTTACCTGTATTTGCGACGCACTAACGTCAGCATCACCACAACCGTAGGTAACCAACGGAAGTTCGGTTTCTTGGATTATTTGATTACCCAATTCATCATCGCAATTAACAACGGCGATTTTAGTAAAGTGTTTACCAAAATGTGACTTTTTAGTCGCTGCATATCGTTGCATATCAATAAAAAAATCCAGATGATCTTGTGAAAAATTTGTAAACACCGTCAAGTCACTTACAATTCCAAACAGCTTTTTGTAGTAAATTGCGTGTGCTGACAACTCCATAAATACAAAATGAACCTTGTTGAGATACATTTGATACAGCCAATAGTTAAGTTCTATCGGATCAGGAGTCGTAAGTTTACTGTCATAGTGATTGCCGTTGATAAAAACACCGTTGCTACCAATAACTCCCGTATTGTATCCTGCTTTGTTAAATATTGCATCTAACAAATATGTTGTGGATGTCTTTCCGTTTGTGCCTACAACACAAATTATTTTCAGTTTGTCAGCAGCATTGTGATAAAATCGTTTTGCAACAAGCGACATAAAAGCACGAGTATCTTCTACCACTATTTGAGTAGCCTTTGTATCTAATATTTTTTGACAAACAACAACCGATGCCCCGTCACCAATGGCCTTTCGAAAAAAGTCGTGGCCGTCAAAATTGTCACCCTGTAAACAGAAAAACATTGCACCTTGCTTTACGGTAGACGTGTCCGACGATAAACAAGTAATAGTAATGTCCCCATTACCTATCAAGGTATAGTTTAATCCTGTTAGTAATTGTGATAGATGCATCGTTTACCCCTTAAATACAAAAATATTCCACACAAAACTGTATGGAATATTTTACTATTAAAGTACTGTTAATATGTCAATCAAGCGGCTGTATGTTTTTGTAATTTATTATTTGTTCAAAAATCATTTTAGCATATGGAGCAGCAACAATAGAGCCGTAATTTTGCCCAACAGGCTCATCAACAATTACTAAACATAAATACTTGGGAGAAGATGCTGGGAAAAACCCAACAAAAGATGAAACATATTTGCCCGTAGCAAGTGCGCCGTTTTCAAACTTTTGTGCCGTACCCGTTTTACCACCAACTTGATACCCTTCAATATACGCTTGCTTACCACTACCATTTGTTACAACGTCTTGAAGCATAGTTGCTAGCGTTTTGCTAGTTTGCTCGCTTATTGCCCTGTTTACCACTGTAGCGTTGTATCTCTTTACCACCGAATCGGTATTAGTATCAACAATTTCTTTAACCAAGTGCGGCTGATACACAACACCACCATTTACCGCAGCAGCTGTAGCAACGGCAAGTTGCAATGCCGTAACTGCAACCGATTGGCCAAAGCCTATGCGAGCCAAATCACCATTAGTAACACTACTTTTGCTAATCAAAATACCTGCTTGCTCGCCCGATAGGTCTATACCCGTTGTTGAGCCGTAGCCAAATGACTCCAAATATTTATACATTGTATCCTTACCGAGCGACAACGCAATATCCGTAAAAATTGGGTTGCAGCTGTTGTTAAGTGCATCCGAAAGCGTTTGATTACTGTGCTTTCCGTTTGCATGCGTAGACCAACACGAAATTCTTGATCCATCTATCATCCGAACACGCGAATTGTTGCCAAAAACATAGTTTGCACTGAAAGCTTTGGGATTACCCTTTCTGCTTTCTTCCAAGCAAGCTGCCGCCGTTAATACCTTAAAGGTAGAGCCAGGCTCATAGACGTTAGTTATCATAACGTTTTTGGTATTTGCAACCAAAGTACTTACGTCATCACGCGGCAATTTGTTTAAGTCAAGACTAGGCTTGGTGCTCATTGCTAGCACTTCACCATTAGTTACGTCCAGCACTATGCAACTAGTAGACGACGGATTGTGTTGATACATAATCGTTTCCAACACGTTTTCCACAATGGCCTGAATTGTCACGTCAATGGTAAGTGTAACAGTAAAGCCATCAACTGCTGGCGAATAAGATGTAGCACCTTTCTCCAACTCCTTGCCAATAAGGTCAGTTTCAGTGTAAATAACACCATTGATACCACGCAAATACTTGTCGTAATCCTTTTCTACACCCGACTGTCCGTAGTTGTCCGAAGAAACAAAGCCCAACACCTGACTTAAAAAGTCGCCATAGACGTATGTACGCGACGTTTCCTCGGCAAAATAGACACCGTTCAACTCAAAACCGCGCAAGCGTTCTACAGTAGCAAGCGGAACGCTTTTCTTTATGCTAACTTCCGACACTCCCTTTCGAGTAACCTTTTGATATGTTTTTGAGTAATCCAAATCTAGATGTTCACTCAACACGCGCGCAACCGTTTCAAAATCGGTCACACTTTGCCTACGAACATACACTCCAAAGGTAGTTTTGCTTTCTACAATTTTGTTGCCATTTGTATCAAGAATTTCGCCACGCTTGGCTTGTATTGGCAAATCTCTTGTCCATTGGTCGTACGCCTTTTCTTTGAGAGATTTACCCCAAACAACTTGTATATAAAACAAGCGACAAAACAACACAAAAAGCAAAAAAAATGTTGCCACCAAAAGTGACAACATTCGTTTTTTAGTTAGGTAATAATTGTTCAAATTAGCCCCCAAACACTCCACTCAACCAATCGCACACTTTGTCAAACCAGTTAGTTTGAACATCAAAATTTTGTGCAGGTCTTGTCTCAAGTTGATTGTATTGATAGCTGTTAGTAGAGTCTGCTTCAACAAAGCCCATTTCAAGCGCCTTTTGGTAAAGCTCATCGTAGTTTTCGGTGTTTACTTGCTCTTGCAAGTTTGCAACTTCGTCACTAATTTGGTTGTAAGCTTCTTTACCGTTTACAACTGCAACAAAAGAGCCGTTGATAGTAGCAGAACACAACGCTACAGCCAAAACCAACACAAGCACTACTGCAACATAACTTGCGATAGCAACCTTTGACTTTGTGCTCAACTTGGACTGGCTAGCAGTCTTTGGGTTAGCTTGAACGTAATCACGCTTGTAGGACATAGTCAAGGTAGTTTGAGATGGCTTCAAATCAGAGCTTTCATCAACGTCAACGAAGGAGTTTTGTGTATATACTCCCAATTTGCGTTGAATATTTTCCAACATTTGTTGGTCTTCAGTTGAAATAGAATTTGTAGTAGCCGAAAAATTGTTTACGTCTGCGTAAACATTCATATTTGCATCTTCTCTTGTGATAACTTGTTGTCTTGACATAGTTTATGCACCACCTTGATTATATATTCTAACACCGTTACAGCTTTTCTAGTGCTCTAAGCTTGCAGCTGCAAGAGCGTGAGTTTTCCTGTTGTTCTTTAGCCGAAGGAATAATCGGCTTTTTGTTTACTAATTTACCTATTGCCCTGTGATCGCACACGCAAATTGGTGCGCTCGGTGGACAAATACAGTCTGTTTGACAGTCGTTGAAGCATCTTTTTACAATTCTGTCTTCTAACGAATGGAAAGTTAGTATAACTAATCTTCCATTTGGCTTAAGCCTGCTTACCATATCGCGCAAAGCCTTGTCCAAACCGTCTAGCTCTTTGTTTACTTCTATTCTCAATGCCTGAAACGTCTTTTTGGCAGGGTGTCCACGCTTGCGTTTTACCGCTGCAGGCACAGATTTATCTATTACTGCTACCAAATCACCACACGTTTCAAAAGGCTTGATTTGTCTTTGTTTTACAATGTTGCTTGCAATTACCTTTGCAAACTCGTCTTCGCCGTAATCTTTGATGATTTCGTACAACTCACGTTCGTCGTAAGTATTTACAACATCCCTTGCTGTGATACCAACCGTTTGGTCCATACGCATATCAAGTGGAGCAGACGTTTCCATGTAGGAAAAACCACGTTCCGGGTTGTCAATTTGATATGAGCTGATACCAAGGTCTGCCATAATGCCATCAACCTTGTCGATGCCAAGACTGTCTAGCACGTTGCAAATATCTTTGTAGTTGCTTTTTACAAAGGTTACGTTTGTTTTACCTTCAAAGCGTTGCTTGCATGCTGCTAAAGCTTCGGTGTCGCGGTCGATATCAATTAGTCTACCACTATCACCTAGTCTATCAAGTATTGCTTGGGAGTGTCCACCGCCGCCAGCCGTACAGTCAACGTAGATTCCGTTGGGTTGTACGTTTAGGCCTTCCATACACTCTGCCACCATTATGGGATTATGCGAAAATTTCATTGGTTTTGTTCTTGGCGTTTAGCACTCAAGCTACGGTAAATTTCATCAATGCCCTTTGGAGTGTTGTCAACACGCTTATTGCGTTCTGCCCAACTTTCTGCGCTCCAAATTTCTACCTTGCTAATGTTACCATTGATCCAGACATCCTTTTTGATATTTGCAAATGAAATTAGATTATCTGGCAACTTAAATCTGCCTTGAGCGTCAGCTTCGACAATGCTACTTGCACTAAGCAATGTGCGCAAATCGTCTTCGCTGTCTGGGTTTAGAGATTCCAACAAACCGATAGATTTGATTATCGTTTGTGGATCATCTGCGTTTACCAAGTAAATACAACCTTTAGTACCGGGAAGCAAAATGTACTTTTCGCCCAGTTCAGCACGCAAACGAGATGGTAATCTTATTCTGTTTTTATCGTCCAACTGGTGGGAATAGCTTCCACAAAGAAACATTCAAACACTTCTCCTATTATTAGTTGTAGCAACATTATACATCATTTTTTAACCATTTGCAACCATTTTTAACCATTTTTTGTAACTTTTTATAAAAATTTTACCACTTTTTACCCTTATCAACCCTTTTTTACATAAAAAAATGGGCGCATCAACAAAAAATGCTCCCAAAATACAAAAAAAGTAGCCTTGCCTAAGCAAAGCTACTCAATTAAGTCAATTTACTTCCGTTACAAACACAAGCTGGTTTTTTACCAAATCGCAAGACGTCAAATGGAAATCTATGCCAAACTTTTTCATAGCAAGCACAGCCCTGCAGTCCTTTCCGTGCAAGTGTCCATACACCACCGTTGGCACGTCGTACTTGACAAACAGCTGTGTGTAAAGCGACTCTTCAAAGCGACCGTTGAAAGGTGGAAAGTGCATCATAGCAACAACGGTGTCCGTTTCCTTTCGTTGATCACTCATTGCCTTAAGCGAAAGCTCCATGCGCTCACGCTCACGAAGGAAAATCTTTTTGTCTTCGTCGTTTAGGTTGTTGCCATCAGGACACACCCAGCCACGAGTACCACAAAGCAGCAAGTTGCCAAGGCGCAAGCAATCGTTTTGCAAGGCGTAAAAGCCACTTGGCAGGCTGTTTCGCACCTGCGAAATTGTGTTCCACCAGTAGTCGTGATTGCCACGAATAATAACCTTTTTGCCCGGCAAATCAGCTAGCAAGGCAAAGTCTGGCAAGGCATCTGCCATACGCATTGCCCACGAAAAATCGCCTGCAAGCAACACTACGTCGTCATCGGTTACTTTTTGCTTCCAATCTGCAACAATCAAATCTATGTAGTTGTCCCAAGATGCGCCAAACACGTCCATTGGCTTATCTACCACGGTGGACAAATGCAAGTCGCTGATTGCAAATACTTTCATGATCTAATTGTACCACAAAACAACGCAATTTGCAACACCACTACTGCTTTTTGTTGCGTTTTTCCCAACACTTTTTGCACATAAGTTGGTTGTAGTTTACGTAGTTGTGATAGCAATAAGGACACAACTCCCTTTCTTCCTGCTCCTTGTAGCCGTTTGCCTGTTGCTCTAAGCACACCTTGCAAATTTCTTGATCAACTGTAACGTAATTGAGCTGACAATTTTTACATTTATGGTATTTCAACAAACTCCCCTTTATTTGTTGATATATGTTATGAAAAACGCCACAACCTTGCTACACTTACACCAAGCAAAAAGACAACCGTTAGTGGTTGTATTAAACTTCATATATGCAATTTTCCTTTGGTATTTGCTTTTGCAAAAAACTTAAGATTTTTGACGTTGGTGTACCTTTTTCAACTTCAAGTATTACCCAATCCAAATAAAATTCCGGATTATCTGTTAAACAATATGCTATCATACCAGGCATTTTTAGTTCGTCCTTTTTCAAGCCCATTTCTACTTCGAGTTTTTTAAGTTTTGCAATTCTATTTTTGTTTTCTTGCGATACCATATCATGCCCCTTCAGATTAGCTTACTTATTATTGTTATTCAACTATTACTTCCCCATCTTTAACAATATAAATGGGGCGTTTTTCTCCAGCTATTTCGTATGCCTTATCCAAATACGTATCAAAATCTTCGTTTGGATTTTGTTCAACATAATCTTTCATTACTAATGCGTGTTCATCTTGCTTACAAATAGTCCCTACAGAAACGGCAACCTCAAATCCAAATCCTGCATTTTTCATTGTTGCGACTAAACTTTTCCACGCTTCTGTCAATTCATTGTTTGCCATACTTTACCCACCTATTTCCAACAACAACTATTCAAGTCCTAAATATTCTGCAATTTTTCCAACGGCATCAATATGTTCGTTTAACCAAAATCTACCGTCTATCCAACCGTCCATATGTCCGTGTCCTTTTGCAAACATTGGTGCATATTCGTAACTATAATCAACGTCATCACCATTTAGTTCTTTGCCACCTGTCACTTCTCTATGCAATTGCTTAATAAACTCTACAAGTTCTGCTTTGCTTTTAAGTTCTACGTAGGCTAATTGTTCACTTATATAATCCCAAAATGGTGGATTTGCTCTGCTTCCCCATCCAATTTCTACAATTTCTTGTATTTCGCTGTGCGGTAAACCTTTCATATCTCAATCTCTCCTTATTACAAATTCTTTGGCTTTTTATCAAACTCGTCAAAAGTTATAAACGAATTTACTGTTTCGTAATACTCTTGGTAACTTTTTACGGCTTCCATAGGTGCTTTGTCTGTTAATTTCCAGCAATACTCTTCTTCGTCGTAGTAGTACCACTCTTTGTTTTCCATAAAATACGGCATTGTTATTGTCATATTATTTATCCCCCTAATATAAAAATTATTCTTCGTCTTCGTCATTAGGATAAGCGAATTCTAAATACTGAAAACATTCTTCATTTGTGGACAGTCGGACTTCATTATCCTTTACTAAAACAACAAGTGGAAAGCCTATACATACAGGCTTTTTGTAAACAGGCTCGTACACTTTGTAGCCTTTCCAGTCTTTGCCTTTTTTGCAACGTTGAGCTGCCAACTCTTCCTTTATCAAAAAATTGATTTCTCGTCTTGTTTTCAATTTCATTTAGACTTTCTCCTTTTGCACATTTTTGTTGCTTTTGCTACATTATAGCACATTAAATATGACAGTTTCGGTCATATTTTGTAAAATATTTTGCAAAAAATTAAAAAAGTTCGGCGAAAACCGAACTTTTTGACTTCATCTAGATATTTGATTGTTAATTATTGCCACCTGTTTGGTTGTTGCCGGGATACAAAGGCAACTCGAAGTAACCACTGCAAACTTCTTCAGTATAGTCTTGACAAGGTGGGATTACAGCATATCCGTAGGATGGAATGATAAGCTCGACATCCATTGTAACTTTGATGATAGCTGTAACACAGCAGTTGATGGTAAACACGTAGTATGTTTCACCTTCGATAACCTGTGTTTGCGAGTACGCACCGTCCGGTGCAACGGCAGATACCGACGCCTCGATTTGATAAGGAATAATGGATGGCTCGGGCAGATACATAACTACGTCAATAGGCAATGTTACAGTACCTGTGCCTGTGCCTTCTACATTGTTAGCGTCCACATATGTAATTTGGATAGGCAAAACCACGTCGGCTTGAACTCTGCCGTAGCGTTGACGTTCGTTGATACGTTCCACCACCAAGTTTTCTACTTGACCTACTGTCGATGTGCTGCGGCCACTTACAAAGCGTAATGGAGCTGTTGGGTTTTCGGGTGTTACGTCGCTTACATTGATGGTGATTTGTTGCAAAGTTGATTGCTTCATACAAGCATCAAATACTTTTTTGCCTTGGATGCAAATTTTTTCGTGACAATTGTGCAAATCAGAATTGTTTACTGGCATATATACCTCCTAAATAGTCACTATATTGTATGCCTAGTAGACACAAAAGTGTGCAAAAAAGACCTTTGAAATCAAAGGTCCTTTTGTCAATCTTCGATGATTGGTGCCGAAAGTACTTTTTCGATCACTTCTAGAACTTGCTCCTTGCCCTTTTTTTCTAGCGAAGAAATCGCAATTACGTTTGCTTCGCCAATTTTGAAGGTGGATGCTATTGCACGTTTGCGAATTGCAATTTGGCTACGAGAAATTTTGTCGCTTTTGGTTGCAATTACGGTAAATGGCAAATTGTTGTGAAAAAGATAGTTGTACATAACCTTGTCGTCTGCTGTTGGCTCGTGACGAATATCTACCAAAAAGAATACGTGCTTAAGCTGTTGCTCGTTGGCAAGATACTTTTCTAGCAAATCTGCCCACTTTTTCTTTTCGGCATCAGATACCTTTGCAAAGCCGTAGCCTGGCAAATCTGCCAAGATAAACTCATGCTCCTTTTCTTCATTTATCAAAAAGTAGTTTACTAGGCGAGTGCGACCTGGCAATTTGGACGTGCGAGCAAGCTTGCCATCGTTGACCAAAAAGTTGATAAAACTGCTTTTACCAACGTTGGATTTGCCTGCTACTGCTATTTGTGGAAGGTCGCTGACAATACAATGTTTGTACTCGGCTGCGCCTGTAATATATTTTGCGTTACGAATAATCATTTTACTTTACCAATGCATGTTTGTATACGGTTTGGATGTCTTCGGCAAGTACAAATTGCATATCTGATGCAATTTCTTGTGGAATATCTTCCAAATCTTTTTCGTTGTCTTTAGGAATAATAACCTTTTTGATGCCCTGACGGTATGCTGCCATAACCTTTTCTTTAAGTCCGCCAATTGCCAACACTTTGCCACGCAAAGTAATTTCGCCCGTCATTGCAACGTTTGCATCCACAGGGATGTTAGCAAATGCCGACATGATTACCGTCGCCATTGTGATACCGGCACTTGGCCCATCCTTTGGAATTGCTCCTTCTGGAATGTGGATGTGAATATCGGTTTTTTCAAAGCGAGTTGGATCAATGTTGTACTCTTCGGCAAGGCTACGAACAAGGCTGATGGCTGTGCGAGCAGATTCTTTCATTACGTCGCCAAGCTTACCTGTAAGCAAAATTTCACCTTTACCACTAAACAAAGTAGCATCAATGGTTAGCGTACAACCACCTACTCGTGTCCAAGCAAGTCCTGTTGCACTACCTACGGCGTTGGCTTTGTTTACAGCGTCATCTTTGTACTTTTCTGCACCAAGGTAGCCCGCAACATTTTCAGCCGTTACAGGCTCTACAGACTGCTTTGTAAGCAACTTGTAGGCAACCTTGCGGCAGATTGTTGCAATTTCGCGCTCTAAGTTTCTTACGCCGGATTCGCGTGTGTAGCCTTGGATGATTTTTTCAAATGCGTCCTTTTCGATATTCAACACGCCTTCGGGATTTCCGAAGAAGTTGATGGGATCTCCACCGAAAAGCTTAATGATTTCGTTGACGATACCATCCTCAATGCTTAGGATGTTGATCAAAATGCCGGCAACGATGACCCAGGAAATAAAGTGCGGCAAATAGGAGAGGGTCTGGATCGTTCTCTTAAAAACCTTGTTCTTTACCTCATTGAGCAAAATGGCAAGAATGATCGGAATGGGGAATCCGAAGATCAAGTTCAGAATATTCAGCCATACGGTGTTTCCCAGAACTTTGTAGAAGTATTCATCTTCAACGATGGTTCGGAAATGCTCCAGACCCACCCATTCACTTCCCATAACACCCTTCATAGGGTTGAAGTCCTTAAATGCCAACACCAATCCATACATAGGGGCATAGGCAAATATGATCAGCAGGATGGCCGCGGGTAAAAACATCAGATAAAGCTGCCAATCCGCTAAGATCGATCTGCGCTTGCGTGGTGTATCAAGTTGTTTCATTTTTTCTTCCTTTTTTGACTGATGATCACAACAGGAACGGCTGCGATCACAATAACGCCTGCTGCGATGGCACAGACGATCCAAATATTAAGGATGCCACTGCCCGCATTTTCGTTTGCGGCAGATGCAATGGAAATGCCATCCATAATCGGCAGCGCCTTGACAGCCTCGTCCTGGGATTTTGTGATCCGGGGAACATTCGGCAGAATCACGCCGGGATCTTCTGCCTCGTAGTTCATTGTAACGATAGGATCAAAATTGATGGAATCATAGGTTTCGCTGCCCAGGGAATATGCCACAAACAGCAGCTGGTCGCCGGCCTGCAGGTATTCCGAGATACCCTGCAGTTCGATCTCCATCTCACCGTTGAGCTCCTGGAATTCCCACTGACCCTTTACCGGCCACAGGGGATGCTCGCCGTTGGCGTTTCTCAGGATGATCGCCAGCGCCGCGCCATCACTCTGGCTGGGGAAGGTGAGGGTGATGGGCTTGTTGCTGG
>JAZQUN010000158.1:0-3818 GCA_045631385.1 Clostridia bacterium | reverse complement strand
ATCTTCTTTCAAGAAATGAAAACGTTAAAACTTCTAGAAAAAAAGGGATTAAAGTTAAACTTTACAAAGCGTAAATAGGTGGTATACAAATGACAGCTTATCAAGAACTTGCCTGCGCCATTGTGGAAAAGGCAATTAGTGACTATCGTAAAGCACTACGTGCGTTAAAGTTGGATACAAGCAACGAGCTTGCTGGCAAGCAAGCTGACGAGCTGGAAAGCTTTTTTAGAAGCAAGTGGTTTGATACGTTATGCAACGTAGACGGCTTGCTTATCATTGATACAATATGCGAACAGGAATTGTTCGCCTAATTAGATTACGTCGTGACGGATATCTCCACGTCACGTGTAAAATATATTTTTTGAGGTATAAAAATGAGACTTCCTACTCCCCCTATTACTTGGAAAAAATTGACAAGTAAATCTACAAGACAAAAGTTTGTTGGTTGGTTGCTAGTAGCAGCACTTGCTATTTGTGCTATTTGTGGCGCTGTTGCACTTGTTAAGGCGATTGACTCCGATACAAAGACAGTACATTCTGTTTGGGCTCGCGGTTCTTTGGATATAGAAACCGGTGATTACGTAGAAGGCACAGAATCTATTTACACAAAGAAAGCTTTCAAGTGTGCTGGTCTAGAAATTGAATTGGATTTTGATGCAGCAATTGAATATCAAGTATTCTTCTATGATAAGAACGGCAACTTCCTTGCTGATAAGGTAACTGACGAACTAGATGGTGCATATGTTTCTGAAGTTCCAACAGATGCTTATTATGCACGTGTTGTTGTAACACCTCTTGAAGATGAAAATGTAAGCAGACTTGAAGTTGCTGAATATTCCGGTCAAATCAAGATCTCTGTTGCAAAATAATAATTAGGGCAAATTAGGGGATTAGCTTGCTAATTCCCTTTTTTTGTTAAGGTGACAAAATGAAAAAGAAAATTTTAGTTATTGCGCTTGCAGCAATGCTACTTGTAACGTGCTTGTTACCGTGTGCTGCGTTTGCTGTGGAATCTACTAACGAACAATCAGCAACCTTTAGCAGTTCTTTTTTTGAACAGGATGTTGAAGCTTTGAAAAGCTCTGATATGTATTATGAAGATAGAATTTGGAATGAAAATAAAAACCTAATTCAAGGCTGGCGTGAGATTAAATTTGAGTATTTAGAACGCATTCCTGGAACTCCTTTAGCTGAGCTTAAATGTGTTGAATTGTTTTTGCCTTGTATTTTTTATTCTTCACTTCCGCCCTATTCTGAATATTATTCTCAAGTTGAAAAAAAATACGAATATATTTTGTATTCAGATTTTTTTGAAGTGTTGAATTTATCTTCTTTTGGTGTCTTGCAGTCTAATTTGAAAGAAATTGTCTATAGGGGTACAAACTCTGAAGGTATACCTGTTTTTAGAGCTGTATACTATAACGCTTATTATTTGTGCGCCAAAGATGCTGACGGTGGCTTTAAGAACTTTTATGTTAATTGCAATCAAACTTTGCGTCAATATGTTGAACCTGATTTAGAATCGGAACTTTTGCCACAAGATGCCCTTGATGTTTTCGTTAATGACTTGTATATTCAATTTTACGATTCATTGGGAACTCGTGATATTATGGATTTGTATGGTTATTGGTGTTTTGTCGCCATTCCTGAAGGTAATATTTTTAATGAGTTTTTCCAAACTATCGGTACAGGCACGTTCCTTTCTCCAAATGTAAACTTTTTTCAATTTAATATCGTGCTTGATTATGATAAAAACAATGAGTTGCAAAAGGACTATGGTAAAACCACGCTTGGAGCAATTTTAAATCTTTATGGAAAAATTTTTAAAAAGCCAACAGCTAGTTGTTTTTTGCTATATCTTAATGGCGGTGACAGCACTGTTTTGATTACTCAAAATGGCTCTACGGATTTAGACAACAACGGTGGAGCTGGTTTAAACGGCACAGTCGATTTTATTAGCAATATTGACTGGGGTTCTGGTCTTGCCGTAATGGCAGCAGTTGCTTTTGCTGTCTTAATAATAATACTTATTTTGAAATTTGGTAAAAGAAAAGGTAGGTAATTACAAATGAAATTTAAAAACAAAGAAAGTTTCAAAAAGAGAGCTTCTATTGTTGCTCTTGCTCTTGTTGCTGTTCTAGCAGTTTCTGCTTGTATTTCTCTCGTGTCTAGCCTTGGTGAAAACAATGCTGGGAACAACAAAAAATATTCAACTTGCCACGTTTGGGGACATCAATGGGTAATTGAGTATGGCAAGCCAGCGACTTGCCAGGAAGATGGCTACACAACGTTGAAGTATTGCTCAAAGTGTGACCTGGTTGAATCTGAAAAGGTTACGCTTTCTAAACTTAATGCTCATTGTCCAACAACATCTAGTACTGGTTTTGTTTCATGCTTCTATTGCCATAAGAGTTACGGCACAAATTTATATTATGTGTCCGACTACATTTCAACTACAGATGTCTTTGCTGAAGGCGAATATGTAACCATTGAAGGAACCGTTATCTTGAAGGGTTGTTCTTCTGGTGGATCCAACTATTATTTGTTGCTTGCTGGTGACGATTATAGCCAGGTTGTACGTGTTTCCTTTGAAACAGCTGAAGAGTTGCTGCCTTTTAACGTAGGTTCTTATTACTATATAACCGGTAAAGTTGGTCATGTTGGAAATGCTTGGACTGTAAACAGTGTAGATGCTTATACTTGCATTAGAGAAGAAGGTAACGTTCGCGAAATTGAGCAAGATGATTACATTGCTTTTGATAGCATTGAAAGTGCTTGCCGTAGCAACCGTGAAAATTATTTCTGCAAGCTTGTATACATAGAAATGCCATATATGTGTTTGTCTTCTGCGACGGGTGTACAAGCTAATTCTGTTCGTTTTGATAACAGTGAAGATGTTGTAGACAGTGAGTCTGTGTATTTTACATTCTCTTTGAGATATTTGCGTGAATTTACAAACTTTACAAACGGAAGTGTCGTAACGTTTGGCGGTCAAGCACTTAAGCATAAAGATAAAGCTGCTGTTCAAACAACCTGTGGACTATATGTCTATTTAGCTTCTTGGGGTAACAGCAACTTGGAATTCTTTATTTTAGATTACGTTGACAACGTTTCGGATAATGGCTGATTATGAAACGAAAACTTAAAAACATACTTGTTCTAATTGCCATTTTGGCTTTTGTTCTACTTTTAGACTACTCTATATTTACTGCTAACCAACTATGAAAAAGATAAATTATCGCCACTACATAGGCTTTGGCTTGCTTGCAGCATCTATTGCATGTAGCATCCTGTTCTTCCCTTATGCCTGGGGACGCTTGGTCGAGTCCTTACGTGACATTTGCACGTCGTTTGTGTACTACTTTGACTTCTTGGTAGACAAAGAGTCTACCATCACTCCAAGCGTCACCAACAAAACGGATATGCCCTTCGTGTTGCCTTGGAATCTGCCTAATACTTGGGTAGACTTCAAGGTTGCATGGAACCTTTACTGGACAACCTGGGCAAGCAAAGCAAACTTTCAGTTGTATATGGTTCGCTTGGCTGAAATCCTAATGCGATTCTGCAAAGCTTTTTTGATTATAACGCCAATTTTTTTGGGTATTGTATTGATTAAAAACTTTACAGCTGTTGACGTCAACAACGACTACGGACAAGATACCGTTGCGCTTAAACGGTGGAAACGTTTCGTAGATAAAGTGTACAAGCCTATTTACAATTGGTTTGTGCAGCTTTTCACTTTCTTTCGAGAGCATCGTGTCTGGCTTAAGCTTTGTTTGCTTGTATGGGCGTTCAGTTTCAACTGGATTAGCATAATT
>JAZQUN010000157.1:0-3174 GCA_045631385.1 Clostridia bacterium | reverse complement strand
AAAGTACGCCAAGACGTTTTTGAGATTGACACTTGTGTACAGCGATTTGCCTAGGGCTAGTATTTGGCACTGGCCTAGTGACGGCGTCATGCCCGTTTGGGCGTACATGTTGGTGAAGGCTTGCTCCATTGTTTCGCCTTGACCGCTGATAAACTTACTGAATGTGCCAGTTTGTTGACCTTCGCCACCGCCTTGGCTTACTACTTCGGCGCAAATTTGGTACTGGTTGCTGGCTTTGTCATAATCGACACCAACGCCTACGATGATTTCGCGCGAAGATATATCTTGCCCGGAAAAGCTGACGGCGACAACAACGAGCAATACTACTGCTATGGCGTAGCGAATATATTTGTTTTTAGTGCTCACAGCAACCCCCTTTTGTCTTTGTTTGTCTGTTGGCAACGACAGTTAGCATTGGCATAGACAACGGCAACAAGTACTGAACGACGTAAAACGGATAGCACAGCAGACTATCTACCAGTTGGGTGACTTTGTTGACGGTGACAAACAACGGAATTAGTATTGGTAGTACGGCAACTACGCCTAGCACTACATTGAACTTGCACCGCTTGTCGTCTAGTAGATAGGTCAAACATTTGTACAATGAAAAGGTGAATACACTTATCTTGATGAACACCGACAACGTCCAAATGGTTACAAACAGCCAGTCGATCCTTCCGTTTACTGCTGACGTTACTACAAATTGACTTACCTTACTCATGGCAAGATCGGTAAACTGTGCCATGTTTCCAAACAGACTTGTAAACAAAACGTACATAAACACCGTTAGCACTGCACCTATGCCAAAGAAACCCAATATTGGCAAAAAGGTGCGTTTTTTGACGCAGATGGTATCCAGCACGAAGTACAAAAATACGTAGTCGCTAAACCAAAAGCCGTTTTTCAATGCGGTGGTTGTAATTTGGGATGCTCCGCTTTGCCACATTGGAAGAAGTTGCGACAAATTGGCTTGACGTGAAGGCAGTATCAAAATTGCTACAAGCGACACCAAAATTATTGCGGAAAGCAGTTGGTTGGTGCGAGCAAGCGGTTGCATTCCTTTGGATATGGCAAAGCAGACAAAAACTGCTAGTGGTAAAGCAAAGCCTGCCCAGTTGGTACGGATACCAAAGGTAGCTACAAACAACTCGTACACGCCAGAGTACAACGTCACCAGCCGTACTGCCATAAAGGTGGCAAAAATTAGCAAAAGTATCTTGGATACAACCTTGCCAACGCCTTTGTTTAGCAGTTGATTGAAAGGAAGTCTGTTGCGATTGAGCTTGATTGCCCACACAAGCATTGCTAGACAAAGCAAATCTATCAAAAGCAAAATCAAGGTGACAAGCCAAGCATCACGACCTACTTGCTGCGACAACTTTTGCGGCAGCGACATGTATTTTCCGCCTGATACAATTAGCATCAGTATCAATCCTATTTGATTTACCTTGATTTTGTTGTTCATTTGCGTCTCCTTGTTTTGTTGACGGTCTTATACGACTGCGGTCTGTTGACAAAAGTTTGCAAATCGTCTTGGAATACGGCATCTTGCTTGTCGCCCTTGACAAGTGGGGAATACGGCGCAAGAAATGGTGCGGAATAGGACTGCAAGCTGGTTAGATAAAGGACTATTGTAAGCATGGACAACACTACTCCGTACAAACCCATAAGTCCGCCGACAAGAGTAACGCCTAGGCGCAAAATAGAAAATACCAGCGTGTTTTTGGGCATGGTATACAGCCCTATACCAGACAACGCTCCTACCATAACTGCCGGCGCACCAAGTAACCCTGCTTTGACGGCGGCATCACCCAGCACGATAGCACCTACTAGCGACAAGGACATCCCTACGGCACTTGGCATACGCAAATTGGCTTCACGAAGGATATCAAAAATGATGATGACAAGAAGCATTTCCGTCAATGGCGAAAATGGAATTGACTCGGTTGCGTTGAGAATAGTTATCAAAAACTTGAGTGGAATTATTTGATAGTTGTACTTTTGCAAGCACACGTATACTGCTGGCAACAGCACGGATATCAATGCGCTGATGAAACGAAGCACCCTGCCTAGAGAAGTGACTTCGTTGCTTTCGTAGTAATCGCCAGGGCTTTGCAAATCTTCGATGAACAAATAGGGTAACGTCAACACCATGGGCGAGCCATCAACAATGACGGCGATGCGACCTTCGAGCAGTTTGGCTACGGCGACATCGGGCTTTTCGGTTGAGCCTACCCTTTGAAACAAATAGGTTTGTTGCTTATCGAGATACTGGCTTAGGTAACTGCTATCTAAAATGCCGTCAATGGTGATAGCGGAAATTGTTTGCACTATTTGGTTGACTAGCTGCTGTGATGCAACGCCATCCAGGTAGCATACTGTAATATGCGTGTTGGTGTACTTACCCACGGTGACGTTGGTTGTTTTGAGTTTTTCTGTACGCAAACGCTTACGAATAAGCATCAAGTTGACTTTGCTGCTCTCGACAAAACCTTCTCTTGGGCCACGCATAACGGTAGACGTTGGTGGCTCGTTGATGGTTCGCCCCATTGCTACAAACGTATCTACTGCCATGCAGTTGTCGTTGCCGTCAACAAAAATCAGGGCGTATCCTGATAGATACTTGTCAACAACATCGCTGAAATTGGCACAATTTTGCACTTGTGTAGCAAAGGTGCAACTGGCAATTTGCTGTGGTGTGGCTTGAGTTAGCAAAAGCAAAGGCTTTACGACGTACTCGACCACCTTGACATCGTCACACATAGAATCTAGCGTCACTACCTTTACGATAGTACCAAGCTGTAGCGTGCGCTCGCGGAAATCGTCGTCGCCACAGCGACTTTGTAATTGAGTGTAGTAATTATTTGTAAAGTTGCTCATACAACTAGGGTGGCAATTTTGTTTGAAAATATGCAAAAGGGTAACAAAAAAGGACGACGGCTGGTCGTCCCTTTTAATTTAGCAATATCAATTTGTTATATCAACACTCCAAATAGGCGGGTGATTGGGATAGCGCCTAGGGCGCGAGAATCGGTGCTGTTGTTGCGATTGTCGCCTAGCACAAACATTGTATCCTGTGGGATTGTCAAGGCGTTTTCTTGACCGACGTGCTCTTCCATAAACTCGCCCAAAACATCGGTTGCATGGATGGTTACTAAGTCGGAGGCCAAGCGG
>JAZQUN010000156.1:0-2161 GCA_045631385.1 Clostridia bacterium | reverse complement strand
CCTGCACTAAACATTTGTGCAATAGCGGCAGGACAGGAGTACGGATTAGATATGTGCCTAATGGGTTCGGTTGGTGCGTCTCACTATGGCGCTACCAACGAAGAATTCACCTTTTTTGATATGGTAGCATATTTGTGCGGTTATCTTGACGAAAAGCCAACTGAACAAATCTTTGACAAAAGCAGTATGCTGGATTACGTTTCGCTTGGCGGTGGCAACGACTGTGGTAGCACGTTCGGCTCCTATATGATTTGGGATGACGATGCTACTGCCGTAGGTCAAGAATACGCTAGCAAAATAACAGAGAGAATCAAGGCGCTAGAAGATAAGCGCGAAGTCGTTTTTGTAAACGAATCTAATTTCGAAAACAACATGAACGTTCGTCTAGAGTACGCAGCTAATGACGTGCCAAACGCCAAGTTTGTGCTAAACGTTGGCGGTAGTATGGTGGGCTTGGGCATAGGCTTAAGCGCGTATATTGAGTCGGGCTATCGTTCTCCTGGCATCTTTGTAAGCAACGGAGCACTTGTCAACGTTGATAAAAACGACGGCATGCTTCAACGCTATTTGCAACAGGGTGTTCCTGTGGCAAGCATGCTAAACATGCAAGCAATGGCAGAAACGTACGGCATTGTTTACAACCCAACCGAACAAAAAATTGATACTAATGACGTTAGTCAGGCAAATGTATATTTTATTTCAAAGTACAATCCTGTAATCCCCGTAATTGCATTCGTGCATGTCGTTTTGGGCACAGTGTTGTTTTGTGTACTATCACAAAAAAGCAAAACGGAGGTAAAAACAAATGAAAGAAACCATATTCTTCGTGGAAGATGACAACTCAATACACTCATTAATCAAGGCTACCTTGGAACTTAACGGCTACAACGCTGTAGGCTTTGTTGATCCGCTAGATTTTTTGCAAGCTATCAAAACCCAAACACCAGATTTGATCGTTTTGGATTTGATGCTTCCACATATGTCGGGTTACGACGTAATTGACAACCTAAATCAAACACCGCGTTTTGCAAAGATCCCAGTAATCATTTTGTCGGCGTTGTCTGATGAGTTTGATATTGTAAAGGGCTTGGATAACGGTGCTGTTGACTACATCAGCAAGCCTTTTGGCGTGGCAGAGTTTATCGCGCGTATCAAAAGCAATTTGCGTAAGGTTAGTGCTGTCGAAGACAATCGCGGCGTAGTATCCGTTCGCAACCTGGTTGTTGACCGTGACAAACACGTTTGCACCTTGGAAGGTACACCTGTTGTATTGACTGCCAAAGAGTTTGAATTGGTGTCTATCCTTGTAGGAAGCAGTCCAAACGTTGTATCGCGTACAAGCTTGCTAAAGGATATTTGGGGCTACGACTCTGCAAATGTAGAAACTCGCACCTTGGATATGCACATCAAAACTATTCGTGAAAAATTTGCTACAGTAACTAGTGACGAATATATCGTTACTGTTCGTGGCGTAGGCTTTGTGGTAAACGGAGACTAATTTATGTACAAGGAACTTATCAGACGTAACGTCTTGATACTGATTTTAAGCTTGGTGTCGTTTTTCTTCATAGCTCTTTCGGTAATTAGTGTTGTTGGTAACAACAATCTAAAGGAAGACTTGGTTGGCGTAAGCAAGGTTTTTGACAACTATGCGCAGCAAAGTCAAGATCTTTATCAATTACGCCAACTAGTAATGGATTTCACCGTCGATCAAGAGTGGCTTGACGTGTGTATTGCCAATGCTGACGGTCAAGTGTTTATTAGTAGCGACAACAGCCAGTCGGTAGAAGGTGTAGAGCATATGTTCACCGAATACGAGTTGGGTGTGGCTTCTGAAATGCAACTTGGAGAGTTTTCGACATATATACTAAATGGCAAGGTTTGTTGCTTGTTTAAGCTTAACGACGGATATATTTGCAAAACTGCCGTTTATGCGGAAAGTAACATTGATTTCTTTTTGCTAGGCACGTTGTTTTTGATAGTAGTGCTTGCAATAGTAATCGGTGTGAGTGCAAAGCGCTTGGGCAAAACCAGTGCAAACGTGGTTGATGCATTCAACAGCGTCACAAGAAATTTGCGCATGACGGCAAGTGGTAAGTATCAACCTATCAACACAAACCATGAGTATCCCGAAGTAGAGCAAGCTTTCAAGGAAATAAAC
>JAZQUN010000155.1:0-3256 GCA_045631385.1 Clostridia bacterium | reverse complement strand
TTTTTTGCAATAAAAAAGCGACTGACTTGCAGTCGCTTAGTTATTTAGATTCAAAACTTATTCAGCTGTTTCTTCAGTTCTTGCTGCGCCAACAACTTCTTCGTCGCCTTCTAGTTCTTCAGACTTGCCACTGTTAGCAATAGCGTTTACGATTAGACCAACGATAAGTGCTGTTGCTAGGCTTGTCAATTGGAACAATGGGCCACCTGTAATTTTGTTTGTACCAATGTTGATTGTCAAACCACCGATACCTACTACAAGGATGGAAGCAACAACAAATAGGTTGTTGTTTTTGCTCAAATCTACTTGTTTAAGCATTTGCAAACCGCTTACTGCAATGAAGCCGTACATAGCAACGCAAGCGCCACCCATTACGCACTTAGGAATGCTGTTGATAAATGCTACGAATGGAGAGAAGAAAGCAATGATGATGCAACCAAATGCTGCAAATAGGATGGAGATCGTAGAAGCGTTTTTGGAAAGTGCTACGCAACCGATGGATTCGCCGTAGGTTGTGTTAGCAGCGCCACCAAACAAACCACCAACGATAGAACCGATACCGTCACCAAGAAGTGTGTTGTGCAAACCTGGATCTGTGATAAGGTCTTTTTCTACGATAGAGGACAAGTTTTTGTGGTCAGCAATGTGTTGAGCAAGTTCTACAATAGCGATTGGAATAAATGTCAATGCGATGTTGCCGATAGCAGATCCGTCAAGATTCCAGCCACCCTTGATAGCGTTTACAAGTGTAAAGCTTGGAAGTTGCAAGAAGCTTTCGAATGTGATTGTACCAAATGTGTCGATAAATGGTTGGAAGCTTAGTACTTGTAGGTATTCTACGTTTGCAATTTTACCAATTACTGTAAATACAAGAGCCAATACGTAGCCTGCGCCGATACCAACGATAAATGGGATAAGCTTAAGCATCTTTTTGCCCTTTGTGGATACGATTACGATTGTGATAAATGTAGCCAAACCGCAAAGGATACCAATAAGGTTGTATGTTTCGCCACCGTTTGTGCTCATCCAACCTGTAGCTGTGCCGGAAAGGCTCAAACCGATAAGAGTAACGATTGGACCAACGATTACTGCTGGCATAAGCTTGTTTACCCAGTTAGAACCAAGGAATTTGATTAGTACTGCCAAAACAACGTATACAAGACCTGCAAATGCGATACCAAGTAGTACGCCCCAGTAGCCGTAACCTTGAGTAAGTACTGCCAAGTATGCGCCAAGGAAGGTAAATGAGCTACCAAGGAATACAGGGCTCTTTCTCTTTGTAAATAGTAGATATACGATTGTGCCCATGCCTGCGCCAAGTAGTGCAGCAGCTGGAGAGAATGGAAGTGCTCCGTTTGTCATGCCTGTCATAAGCATTGGAACAAGCAATGTTGCAGCCATGATGGAAATCATTTGTTGAAAAGCAAATAACAACGTTTTTCCAAAAGGTGGTTTTGCATCAACACCGTAAATAAGTTTCATAAATGTGTCTCCTTTGTATTTTTTTGTAAAAAAAACCTTGCACGGTATAGAATACGGGCAAGGTTGAATTATCAAAAGTCAAATATATTCTATCTTGCCGATATCTCGTATCGGTGTTAAAGATTTCTTACTTTGTTCAGTCTAGCACAAATTTAAGCAAATGTCAAAAGTTTTTTGCTAATTGCTTAACAAATCTTGATTTTTTTTTGCGCATTTGCTAAAATGGTAAAAACGACGTTTGGAGATAAACAAATGAAAATACTTGTAAGCGATTGCCTTTTGGGTAACAATTGTAGATATTGTGCAGACAACTGCAAAAACCAAGCAGTACTTGATTTAGGCAAAAAGTACCAAATAATAGGCGTTTGTCCAGAGCAAGTTGGCGGACTTGCTACTCCAAGACCACCAGCAGAAAGAGTAGGGGACAAAATTATTGCAAAAACTGGCGTTGACGTTACTGTCGAGTATACAAAAGGCGCTCAAGTTGCATTGCAACTTGCACAAGATAACCAAATTGTATTTGCCGTGCTCAAGTCCAAAAGCCCATCTTGTGGCAAAGGTTTGATTTACGACGGCACTTTTACAGGTGGCAAGGTAGAAGGCAACGGCGTGACAGCCGAGTTGCTACTAAAAAATGGATTTGTTGTCTATACTGAAGAAGAATTGTCGCAAATTGATTTGTAGAAACAACTTTGGTCGGCTAAATTGCCGACTTTTTTAATATATAAATATTTTTAAATGTAATTTCCATTTTAATATTGACACCACGCTGTTGATTTGATACAATAAAAGGCGTGTTGAATTAGCAATAAATTTGTAGATTTTTGCAGTTTTGCTAAACAAACAGGGGGAGTAACATGGTTAAACAAGGTTTTGACAACGCCAAATATCTATCTTTGCAGTCAGAAAAAATCCAAGAACGCATCAACGCCTTTGGCGACAAGTTGTATTTGGAGTTTGGTGGCAAACTTTTTGACGATTTCCATGCATCACGCGTTTTGCCAGGATTTGAACCTGATAGCAAACTTAAGATGCTAATCAACCTTAAAGATATTGCCGAAATTTTGATGGTTATCAGCGCTAACGATATCGAAAACAACAAGTATCGTAGCGACCTTGGTATAACTTATGATGCCGACGTTATTCGTCTTATCGACGTATTTAAAAGCAAGGGATTGTACGTTGGTAGTGTAATTATATCTATGTACCACTCTAGCCCAGCAGTAAAAACGTTTACTCGCCGTTTGGAAATGATTGGTATCAAGGTTTACAAACACTACGAAATCGACGGTTACCCATATGACGTTCAAAAAATTGTTAGTGAAGATGGCTACGGCAAAAACGATTACGTGCCAACTACACGCAAACTTGTGGTAGTAACTGCACCAGGACCAGGCAGCGGCAAAATGGCTGTATGTATGTCCCAACTATATCACGAAAACGTTCGTGGTGTAAAGGCGGGCTACGCTAAGTTTGAAACGTTCCCTGTTTGGAATTTGCCACTTACTCATCCAATAAATATTGCTTACGAAGCAGCAACTGTGGATTTGTCTGACGTCAACATGATTGACCCTTTCCACTTGGAAGCATACGACCAACTTGCAGTAAACTACAATCGTGACGTAGAAATTTTCCCTGTTGTAAACGCAATGTGTCAAAGGATTTTGGGTTACTCGCCATATAAATCTCCTACGGATATGGGCGTAAACATGGTTGGTTTTTGCATTTTTGATGACGAAGCCTGCCGTGAAGCATCTCGTCAAGAAATTATCCG
>JAZQUN010000154.1:0-1560 GCA_045631385.1 Clostridia bacterium | reverse complement strand
CATGGCTACGATCCGACTTACCAACACTACATGGGCGACGACGGTGACTTTACTATGTACGTGGATTTGGTCAAGGAGCAATTTGCAATATCTTCCACAACGCACAGCAGACACCCTTTGACAAACAACATTGTGGATATGTTTTCCGTTGTAAAGCAACAAAAGTGCAGTTCCATTTGAAAAAAGTCGCAATTTTTACGACCACTTTTGACAAAACGTGTAGTACAATAGTGGTGTAAAAAAAAGGGGGGGGTGTTTATATGACAACACTAGAAAAAATCCATCAATACCTAATTGACGAACAGGAATGCACCGCCGAAGAAATTGAAGGCTTTGACTCGGCTTCGGTATACGTTGCTATGGAAACGGCAATGTACGCCTATCACGGAAAGACTAGATTCAACGGCGAAAGTTACTTTACCTATGCGTATAGACTTTTGCAAAGATATCGCGACCTTGTTGGCATTGTAGAAGACGACTACTTTTGTTTGGATCGAGACTTGCTTGTTGACGAGTGCAACGTTGCTTACGAAGGTGTGCAAGAGCTTTGCCTGCTTTGTGACGTTGCTACTAACACAAACGTTACGCTGGATCAAATTGAAGAAGTGTTTGTCGAGTTGGGCTTGCGTTCGTATTTTTTGGCACATATCAAGCACGGCTTGCAAGTGTTAGCAAAGGACAGCGAAGAAGACGAAATCACCTACGTTGCCACGCTTTCGCAAAGTTTGGTGGCATCCATTGTCAAGTTTTTGGCATATGCCGACGAGTTTGAAATACTTAAGCAAGCAGAAAATCCCGACATTGCGCGCATGAACGACTGCGTTGCCTACCTACGTTTTTTGGATGACAAGTGGAGCATCTTACAAAACGTACAGAAATACTTTGAACTTAAAAACAACAGATAATCAATACAAATGCAACAAAAAAAGGACACTCGTGCGAGTGTCCTTTTTTGTTTTGTCGGTTATTAATTTACTAATTAAAAGATGTAAATTCTGTCTGCAAGGTATTGCTCTAGGTTGTCTAGAGATACTCTTTCTTGCTCCATTGTGTCACGGTTACGTACTGTTACACAGCCGTCAACTTCGGTGTCAAAGTCAACTGTGATGCAGTATGGTGTGCCAATTTCGTCTTGACGACGGTAGCGCTTACCAATGCTGCCTGCTTCGTCGTATTCGCAAACGAAACGCTTGGATAGCTTGTTGTAAAGCTCTGTTGCACTTTCGCTCAACTTTTTGGATAGTGGCAAAACTGCTGCCTTTACAGGTGCTAGCTCTGGGTGCAAGTGTAGTACTACACGTGTGTCGCCTTCGCCAACAACTTCTTCGTCGTACGCGTTTGTCAAGAAAGCAAGGAATGCGCGGTCTGCACCTAGGCTTGGCTCGATTACGTATGGTACGTACTTTTCGTTGGTTACTGGGTCGATGTACTCTAGGGATTGACCGGATACGTTTTGGTGTTGAGTAAGGTCGTAGTCAGTTCTATCAGCAACGCCCCAAAGTTCGCCCCAACCAAATGGGAATAAATATTCAAAGTCAGTAGTTGCTTTAGAATAGAAGC
>JAZQUN010000153.1:0-6358 GCA_045631385.1 Clostridia bacterium | reverse complement strand
GTTTGCTGGGATGGTGTACTCGATAAGCTTGACTTCATCGCCTAGTGAAGACACCTTGTCGGCATATGGGAAATCGATGATTTGTGCAATGCCTTCTGACGCTTGGTACTCGGGATTTACCAGCATGGTTAGTCCCAAATCTTGCGAGATAAACAAGTTGAAGTACTCGGGATTGCGTACGCGCGCAATGGTTTGCTTTGCTCCAAGCTTTTTGGCTATCATGCAACACAAAATGTTTTGCTCGTCTGATGGTGTGCAAGCAATAGTCAAATCGGTATCCTTTATGCCTGCTTCGGTGAGAATATCCGCCGATACGCCGTTACCTACGATGGCGTTGATATCTACCACGTTGAGTATGCGTTCGACGACATCTGCTCGTTGATCGATTAGTATTACGTTGTGACCTTCGGTAACTAGCTGTTCGCACAATACCGTGCCTACTTTGCCGCCACCAATTACGATAATTTTCATAAAACGGGTCCTTTTTTTGTTGTATTTTAGGTTATTTTAACACACTTTTTACTTAAAGTAAACACTTTTTTTGAAATTTTACGTCTGCGCTCTACATCACGCGACACAAAAAACAAGTCAAAATGCACCCAACAAGCGTGCAAAATAGTGCAATGGGTACTGCCCAACCAGTGTTTTTTACCCTAGTGTTAGCAAAGTACACAGCCGACACGTAAAATACCGTTTCGGTGCTACCCATCATCACACTAGCGCATCTAGACACGTAACTATCTGCTCCGTACTGGGTGTAAATCTGTGTCAAAAGGGCAAGACTGCCACTACCAGAAAAGGGACGAAGAAGGACAAGTTCGATTAGTTCCTTTGGGATACCGACCAAGCGAAAAAGTGGTTCAAGCGTGGCAGATAGCCATTGACTAAACCCGCTTTGTCGCATGAGTGCAACCAGCATAAACAT
Source organism: Clostridia bacterium (assembly GCA_045631385.1). Lineage (GTDB taxonomy): Bacteria > Bacillota > Clostridia > Christensenellales > CAG-314 > RGIG5495. The sequence goes on along the minus strand of JAZQUN010000153.1, from coordinate 5,433 downwards.
TGCAAACAAATAGGGGAAAATGGACAGAGTTAGTTGCCAGCTTGTCTTTGCACCATCAACAAAGCAATCGTACACCTTGACCCTTTTTCCCCACGCGTAAACTAGTGACAAAATTAGCAAAACAGGTAGTACGTAGGTCATTTTTGCGCTCTCCCGTATGCTAAATTTACTAACAAAATGCCCAAAATTGTGGTTGTAAACGTGGCAATAATCGTGGGCAAAACGATATCCGTTGGCGCTGTTGAGCCGTAGCTTGCGCGCAACCCTACTACCGTTGTGGGAAACAGCTGGATGCTGGTTGCATTTAGCACAAACAGCATTGCACCCTGCCTTGACAGCCTTGTGTTGTCACCTTCCATAAGTTCTATCGCCTTGATTGCCGACGGTGTTGAAGCGTTGGAGACTCCTAGCAAATTTGCCGACATATTTAGCGTAAGATACGCCGTGGCTTTGGGCGAAAGCGTACCAAAAAGCCTTTTTACCAGCGGTGTAAACACCTTGGCTAGAAGCGTTGTTGCTTCGGATTGCTCTAAAAGAGCAAAAAATCCGTTCCAAAAACAATAGACTGTAAGCAAGGTGGCTGAAGTTTGCAAAGCGTCGTTTGCACCGTCAATAGTTGCGCTGAGTAGGGATTGTGGACTGGTAAACAGCAAAAAAAGTAGCGAAATTAGTAAAAGTATTGTCCAAATTGTGTTCATACGCTATTTTATTTCTTTACAAAAGTTTATATTCGTTGTATAATAATTAAATTAAACGCCATTTGCAACATAGTTGCAAAGAAAACTAGGAGTAAATATGAACAAAAAATACTACCTTACAACAGCCATTGCTTACACTTCTTCCAAGCCACACATTGGTAATACCTACGAAGCTGTCCTTGCTGACGCAGTAGCACGCTTCAAAAAACAACAAGGCTTTGACGTGTTTTTCCAAACGGGTACTGACGAGCACGGTCAAAAAATTGAAGAAAAAGCAAAGGAAAAGGGCATCACTCCAAAGGAATACGTTGACAAGGTTTCTGCTGAAATCAAGCGTATTTGGGACGTGATGAACGTTGATTACGACAAGTTTATCCGCACTACTGACACTTACCACGAAAAGCAAGTGCAAAAAATATTTAAGAAATTTTACGATCAAGGCGATATCTACAAGGGAGCATACGAAGGTTGGTACTGCACTCCTTGTGAGTCTTTTTGGACGGAAAGCCAACTAGTTGACGACAAATGCCCTGACTGTGGCCGTGAAGTGAAAAAGGCACACGAAGAAGCGTACTTCTTCAAAATGAGTAAATATGCCGACAGACTTATTGAGCATATCAACAACAACCCAGACTTTATCGTGCCTGTATCTCGCAAAAACGAAATGATGAACAACTTTTTGTTGCCTGGATTGCAAGATCTTTGCGTATCACGCACATCGTTTAAGTGGGGTATCCCTGTAGAGTTTGACAACCGTCACGTTGTTTACGTTTGGCTTGATGCGTTGACTAACTACATCACAGGCGTTGGCTTTGATGCGGACGGTAATCACAGCGAACAATACAAAAAGTTGTGGCCTGCAGACGCGCACGTTATCGGCAAGGACATCATCCGTTTCCACACCATTTACTGGCCAATTTTCTTGATGGCTATGGGAGAAGAATTGCCAAAGCAAATTTTCGGTCACCCTTGGCTTATCCAAGAAGGCGGCAAGATGAGTAAATCCAAGGGCAACGTGTTGTACGCTGACGACCTTGTTGACGTGTTTGGCGTGGATGCCGTTAGATACTTTGTACTGTCCGGTATGCCATTTGACAACGACGGCTTGGTTGGTTGGAACATCATGACGGAAAAAATCAACACCGAGCTTGCCAACGTTTACGGTAACCTTGTAAAGCGTACAATTTCCATGACTAACAAGTACTTTGACGGCGTGGTAGAAAGCACGGGCGCCTTTGGTGCTGTTGATGCCGAGCTAGTTGACTTGGCAATATCTACCTACCCAAGAGTATCAAAGCTTGTGGACGAGTGGAAAATTGCCGACGCTATTGACGAAGTGTTTACACTTTTGCGTCGTGCCAATAAGTACATTGACGAAACTGCTCCATGGGTGCTTGCAAAGGAAGTTGCAACGTTGCCAAGACTAAAACAAGTGCTTTACAACTTGACGGAAACTATCACCATTGCTACAAGCTTGCTTGCACCATTTATGCCTCAAACTTGTGCGCAAATTTTGGCTGAGCTTAACACTACTGCTCGTTGCTTTGACAACATGACAACGTTTGGTCACTACCCAAGCGGTAACAAGGTAACAAGCGAGCCATCTACGTTGTTTGCACGCCTTGATGCCAACGACGTGGCTAAAAAAGCTGAAGAAATTGCTAAAAAATATGCGGTTGCAGAGCCAAAGCAAGAGCAACCAAAAAAGGAAACTAAAATGCCAAAAGAATTGATTTCGATTGAAGACTTTGCCAAGGTAGAGCTTTGCGTTGCCGAAGTGCTATCCTGTGAAAAGGTTGCAAAAAGCGACAAGTTGTTGTGCTTCAAACTAAAAGTTGGTGAAGAAGTGCGTCAAGTTGTTAGCGGTATTGCTCAACACTACGAGCCAAGCTACATGATTGGCAAAAAGGTTGTACTTGTCAAAAACTTGAAGCCAGCAAAAATCCGTGGCGTAGAATCCAACGGTATGATTTTGTGCGCAAGTGACGACAACAACGTTATTTTTGTTACTCCAGAAAAGGACATTGAATCGGGAAGCGAAGTAAGATGATTGACACTCACGCTCATTTAGAAGACGACCGTTTGATAGAGGACGTCCAACAAATTGTAGCAGACTTTGATGCGGACGGGTTGGACTTTGTTATCAACAACAGCTGCAACCTAGAAAGCATGACAAAGGCATACGCTTTGGCGCAAAAGCACCCACGTCTGTACTGTACGGTGGGTATGCATCCGCATGACGCAAAAGAGTTTGACAGCAAATTTGAAGCGTTGATGACGAAATATGCCCAAAGCAACAAGGTGGTAGCCGTTGGCGAAATTGGCTTGGATTACTACTACGACTTGAGCGACAGGCAGACGCAAAAGGACGTGTTTGCTCATCAAATTGAAATTGCCGACAAACTCCACTTGCCGTTGACACTGCATATTCGTGATGCCTACGGCGATGCTCTAGACATACTTGAAGCGCAAAAAAGGTATCTAAACAACGGTGTGCTGTGGCATTGCTACTCTGGTAGCGCCGAGTTTGCACGTCAGATGGCAAAAAAAGGGCACTACTTTGCTTTTGGTGGGGCAATTACATTCAAAAATGCCAACAAGGACGAAGTAATCAAGGCTGTGCCTATCAGCCAAGTGCTATCGGAAACCGACTGCCCATATATGACTCCTGTGCCTTTCCGTGGCAAAACCAACTATCCTAAATACGTAAAATACGTTGTGGAAAAGCTTGCTGCCACCTACGGCGTTGACTTTGAACAAATGGAGCAAGTGATACTTGCTAACTGCAAAAGGATTTTTACAAAGATACTATGAACAACTACGTTTACACTATTGGAAACAAAATTTACATCAACCTTACCAACCGTTGCTCCAACAAGTGCGAGTTTTGTATTCGCAAGGGCCGTGACGGTATGGAAAACCAAAAGCTTTGGATAACCGAAGAGCCTACTCCAGAAGACGTAATCGACCAACTCCCTGAAGACTTGGATAACTACGACAGCGAAGTAGTTTTTTGTGGATTTGGCGAGCCTACTTACAACCTAGAAACACTAGAAGAAGTGGCAAGCTACCTTCATTGCATAGATAAAACTACACGTATCAACACAAATGGACACGCTAACCTTATCCACAAGCAAGACGTTAGCGACGTTGTTGCAGATAGCTGCGACGTTGTAAATATTTCGCTTAATGCGCCAAACAAGCAACAATATAATGCTCTTTGCCACAGCGTTTACGGTGAAGATGCCTTTGACGAAATGATTGAATTTGCCAAATTGTGCAAACAACGTGGAGCAAAGGTTGTGCTTAGCGTGGTGGATACCATCAGCAAAAAGGACATTGAAGCTTGCAAAAAAATTGCCGACAGCTTGAAGGTGGATTTTAGAGTAAGAGAGATGGAATAAAAAAACAAAACACACTGCTACGGTGTGTTTTTTACTAGGTGGATATGAACAAAATCAATTACGACAAAAAAATGCAAAAGGCAATGAATAAAATCCCTGTTGGCACAAAGCTGTTGCTCCACGTTTGTTGTGCGCCTTGCGCTACGTACTGCCTGACAAGGCTTGTGCATCACTTTGACGTGACGCTGTACTACGCCAACGACAACATTGACACAAAGGACGAATGGCAAAAAAGGTTGGACGAGCTGTACAAATTGGTGGATTTGGTGAACGACGGCAAGTACGAGGTTGTGCCAAGTTACCCTGTAAAGCTGGTGGTCAAGGACTACAACGGCGAGCACTTTGCAATGTGGGCAAGGCACTTTGCCGACCAACCGGAAGGGGAATACCGATGCACAAGGTGCTTTGCAATGCGTCTTGGGGAGGCTCATGAATATGCACGCAAAAATGGATTTGACTACTTTGCTACAACACTTACCGTCAGCCAATACAAAAACAGCGAAATGCTTAACCTTGTTGGCTACGAAATTGATAAGGAAGGTGGCGCAAAGTGGCTACCAACCGACTTTAAGAAAAACGACGGCTATCACACAAGTGTTACGTTATCTAACAAGTACGGCTTGTACCGTCAGCACTACTGTGGATGCAAGTATAGTAAGGTGGGGGAAGAATAAAAATTAATATGTAAAACAAAAAGGCAAGCATCACGCTTGCCTTTACAATTATCTATTTTTCAATAGCTCTTGGTCATATTTTTTCCAAAACATTTTTGCTTTCTCTTGCATTGATGAATAACTCTCATGCCTATTTACTTCATAAACATATGCCGTATTTAAAACTTCATTTCTGTCTGCGTCTTTGTCAATGCTAAACAAAAATTCTCTATACTGCTTATATTTTTCAATTAGTGCCTTGTCCCCACCAAAAGACCAATCATATGTAATCTCTTCAATGATATGGCAAATAGCTTCCTTCATATAAAAAACATTATCATTGGACAAGGAATCCTCCATTCCATCCAACAAAGCCATTGCACTTTCGATATTGCCAATACTTCTATATTGCTCTATTAAATGGTTTGTCTCCAATTCTACTGAAGGCTCACTATCCGAATAAAGAACTTTATCATAGTACAATTTACTATAATAATATGACTTTGCAGTACCAACCCTACACAAACAAGCAGCTAATGCATTCATAATCTTGATTTTTTCATCAGCATCAATGTTTAAAACATTTATTTCTTTAACAATATCTAAAATTTTATCTTGTACTATCGGAAATTTTATGTTTTTGTTTTTATAATTATAATAATTAAGTTTTCTTTCAAG
>JAZQUN010000152.1:0-2964 GCA_045631385.1 Clostridia bacterium | reverse complement strand
TCAGGTAGTACTACAACTACAGTAAAGAAAAGCACTACTGCAACAATTATACTCAACAAAACGATGGACGTTTTTTTAGACATTTATATTAAGCCTCCTTGACTTGTAACTCATTAACTCTTTTATTATATATATAATAATCAAATAAGTCAACCGTTTTTACGCTCTTTTGCGTATACATATAGCGCACATTCTAAACGTTTTTTCATCATAGCGCACGCAATCTCGTATGGTTGGTTGATATTACCATTAAAATGCACTGCATTTGCCGCACAACCACCACTGCAGTGGTACTTTGCCCAACAGTCGTTGCAGATGGTTTTTGTTGTCAAATTGCTTTCTCTAAAGAAGTTTCGCTTGTCTTCGTCTAGTTGTTTATCAAACACGTTACCAAGCAAAAAGTCCTTTTCGCCAGCAAATTGGTGGCATGGATAAATGCTTCCATCTGGAGTGATAGCCATGTATTCACTACCTGCACCACAACCAACCAAACGCTTTTTGTAACATGGTCCGTTTTCTAGATCTACTACAAAGTGGAAAAAGCTAAACCAAGATTTTTCATCACTACGACGTTTAACGTACTCTACGGCAAGCTTTTCGTAGTTGTCGCAAATTGTTTGCACTTGCTCTGGTTTGATAGCAAGTTCGTGATCAGCAGGCAATACAACCGGTTCAACAGATACTTGGTCAAATCCCAAATCAGCCATTGCAATTACGTCATCGTAAAAATCGGCATTTGCTCCAGTAAACGTACCACGAATATAGTAACTCTTGTCGCCACGGATAGAACGGAAATACTTGTACTTATCAATAATTACGTCAAAGCTGCCCTTGCCGTTTACTGTTGGACGATGGAAGTCGTTGATTTCCTTACGTCCGTCAAGACTCAAAACAACGTTTTCCATTTCTTCGTTTAGGTAGTCGCTTGTTTCTTTGTCAAGCAACACGCCGTTAGTTGTTGTTGTAAACTTAAACACCTTATTGTGAAGCTTAGCTTGTTCCTTAGCGTACTCTACGGTTTGCTTCAATACGTCAAGATTCATCAATGGCTCGCCACCGAAAAAGTCCACTTCCAAGTTGCGTCTGTATCCGCTGTTTGCAATCAAAAAGTCAATTGATGCCTTTGCAACTGGCAAACTCATGTGCATGCGTTCGCCGTGGTACGCACCTGTACCTGCAAAGCAGTACTTGCAACGCAAGTTGCAGTCGTGACTCATGTGTACGCACAAAGCCTTTACTTCCTTGCTTTTTACACCTGCCATCACGTTTGCAGGAGCTTCAGCATTAAGCAAGCCTTGACTTTGAAGTTGATCAAGCTCCGCTTTTACTTCTACTACGTCAGCAGCGTTGTAATCAGTATCTAGTGTTGGGCTGTTGCTCAACACGTCATAAACAATTTTTTCAATCTCAAATAGTGACGAACTTTCTACGTCATACAAAAAGTACTCGCCACCTAGAGTAAAGTAATGTAACAAAATTTTTCTCCCATATCAAAAAGAGCAGTATGTAAACACACTGCCCTTACTTGTACTAATTTGCAATTTATTAGTTTTTAGTGCCTTTACTTCTAACAGCAACTTTTTGTTCGCAAGTTTGGTTACCAACAGTACAGCTTGTTTTGCAAGCGGATTGACAGCTGGAACGGCATTCGCCACAACCACTTTTACTTGTTACTTCGTTAGTTTTAGGCGCAACAACTGTTTTGATAAATTTCATAGGTATATCCTCCAAGTTTACGTTTAATTTATTATACAACGAAAACTAAATTTTTTCAAGTGTTTAACTGCAATTTTTACTTTTTTCTACTTTTTATTACTGCTACAATTATCGCAACGACTTCTGCCAAGCCCAAATCAAGCAAAACTTGCCCAAATTTGAATTCTCCACCCAAGGAAACGTACAAAACAAGGTTGAAAATTGCAAAAATTCCCCCGGAAAGCAAAGCCTTAACAAGCAGCTTTTCATCCTTGATACTAACGTATGTCCCTATCGCAACTGCAACCACTTTACAAATTTGGTTGATAAGTGGCAACCTATCAACACCCAACGTAAACATCTTTGCAATTAGTGCCAACAACAAAACAAACGCGGTAGAAATCAAAAATGAAATCAACCCACCACGCAACGATTGAGAAATCAAACTTTTATTAAGTGCCTTTTCCATAAAAAAACCTCCGAACAGTATAAACTATTCGGAGATTATTTTTTTAGAACAATTATTTAATTTCGTCAACAACGCTTTCTTCTGAAGATTCAGCTGCTGCTTGTTGAGCTGCTGGTGCTGGTGTGCCAATAGAGTGAACTGCTTGACGCAAAATTTGCATTGTCATTGCATTTGGAGCAACACCTGTTTCAATCCACAAAAATTGGTCATCCATTTTTATGATTGTACCAACGATACCGCCGATAGTAGTAACTTGTGCGCCTACTACAATTTGGCTGTTCTTTTCTTCGTTGCGTTTTTTAGCCTTTTTGTTGTTAACCATAGAGAATGCAAGCATACCTACGATCAAAACACCCATGATAATCCACATACCATATTTTTGGAAAAATGTAGGATCAGCTTCTGGTTGTGTAGTTACTTCTTCAAAGAAGTTTAGTAGAAACAACATTTTAAATAGTCTCCTTAAAAATTATTTTTTATTATTATACATCAACACTAGTTTTATTGCAATAGTATTTTGCAATTTTACTTGCTGTGATAGTATTTTTCGTAAAACTCTGCCTTAAACTCGGCAAAATTGCCGTTGTTAATGGCATTTCTTGTATTTTCCATCAACTTAAGCAAAAAGTGAATGTTGTGGATAGAAAGCAATTCAGCTGCAAGTATTTCGTTGCAGTTTACCAAGTGACGCAAATATGCCTTTGTAAAGTTTCTGCAGCAGTAACAGTCGCACTCTGGGTCAAGTGGAGTAAAGTCCGCCTTATACTTTGCATTACGCACCACCACTTTGCCGTGTGATG
>JAZQUN010000151.1:0-7444 GCA_045631385.1 Clostridia bacterium | reverse complement strand
CAAGGCAAACAGTGGTATTGTCCACGGTGGTTTTGACGCTAAAGTGGGTAGCGTAAAGGCAAAGTACAACGTAGCAGGTAACGCTATGTTTGACGAATTGTCCAAGGAGCTAGATTTCCCATTCAAGCGTAATGGCTCAATGGTATTGTGCTTTGACGAGTCTCAACTAGATGGTCTAACCGAACTAGTAGAGCGTGGTAAGGCAAACGGTGTAGGTGGTTTGTCCATTTTGACAGGCGACCAAGCACGCGAACTAGAGCCACACATCAGCACAGAAGTTGTAGGCGCATTGCTAGCAGAAACTGGTGGTATCGTATCTCCATACGAAATGAACATTGCATATGCCGAAAATGCTTACGTAAACGGCGTAGAGTTTTTGTTTGACCACGCAGTAACAAACGTAGCAAAGGTAGGCGACCACTTTGAAGTAACTTGTGCAAACGGTGCAGTGCTACAAGCAAAAGCAGTAGTAAACTGTGCTGGCGTATATGCTGACGAAATCAACAACATGGTTTGTGAAGAAAAGCTTCACATCACACCACGTAAGGGTGACTACATGTTGCTAGATAAGACAAGTGGTTACATCTGCAAACACACATTGTTCCAACTTCCAACCAAAATGGGTAAGGGTATCTTGGTTACACCAACAACTCACGGCAACATTTTGCTTGGACCAACAGCTACAGACGTAGAAAGCAAAGATGACGTAAATACAACTGCTGACGCACTCAACACCGGATTTGCAAAGGCAACTTTGACAGTTCCATCACTTACTCGTCGTACAGTAATCACACAATTCTCTGGTTTGCGCGCTCACGAAGACGGTAACGACTTTGTAGTAGGCGAAAGCAGTGTAGAAGGCTTCTACAATGCAGCAGGCGTTGAATCTCCAGGTTTGACAGCCGCTCCAGCAATTGGTGTAGCACTTGCAACCGAAATTGCAAGCAAATACGGTTTTGAAGCAAACGCAAACTTCAACGGTAAGCGTGTAGGCATCCCACAATTCAGCCACATGACCAATGAAGAACGCGAAAAGCTTATCGCAACAGACGCTTTGTACGGCAAGATCGTATGCCGTTGCGAAGTAGTAACCGAAGGCGAAATTGTCAACGCTATCACTCGTCCACTTGGTGCTAAAGACCTTGACGGCGTTAAACGTCGTGTACGTGCTGGTATGGGTAGATGCCAAGCAGGTTTCTGCACACCACGCGTAATGGAAATTTTGGCTCGCGAACTAGGCAAAGACCTATCAGACGTAACCAAGTGCGGTGGCGAATCTCACGTAGTAGTAGGGAGGACAAAATAATGATTGAACGCAATTTAGTTATCGTTGGTGGTGGTCCTGCTGGTCTTGCAGCAGCAAAGGCAGCGTACGATCACGGCGAAAGAGATATTTTGATTTTGGAACGTGAAAACGAACTTGGTGGTATTCTTAACCAATGTATCCACAATGGTTTTGGTTTGCACACTTTCAAAGAAGAGCTAACCGGTCCAGAATACGCTCAAAGATATATCGATCAAGTAGTAGAGCGTGGCATCGAGTACAAACTTGCATCCACAGTTATCGACGTATCCGCAGATAAATGCGTAACATACGTAAACGATACAGACGGCTTGACAGTAGTAAAAGCAAAGGCAATCATTTTGTGCTGTGGTTGTCGTGAAAGACCACGTGGCGCTATCAACATTGCAGGTATGCGTGGTGCAGGTGTATTCTCTGCAGGTTGCGCACAACGTTTGGTAAACATCGAAGGTTACCTAGTAGGTAAAGAGTGCGTTATCCTTGGTAGTGGTGACATCGGATTGATCATGGCTCGTCGTATGACTTTCGAAGGTGCAAAAGTAAAGGCAGTTGTCGAACTTATGCCATATTCTTCCGGTCTAAACCGTAACATCGTTCAATGTCTAAACGACTTTGATATTCCACTAAAGTTTAGCCACACTGTAGTAGACATCAAGGGTAAGGAACGTGTCGAAGGCGTAGTAATTGCGCAAGTAGACGACAAACTTCGTCCAATGATGGAAACAGCAGAGTTTATCCCATGCGACACGTTGTTGCTATCCGTAGGTTTGTTGCCAGAAAACGAACTTGCATCCAACGCTACAGTTAAGCTATCCCCAGTAACAAGCGGTGCTATCGTAGACGACCAAATGATGACCAACGTAGAAGGTATCTTCCAATGTGGTAACGTATTGCACGTTCACGATTTGGTAGACTTCGTTTCTGCCGAAAGTGAAAACGCTGGCAGATGCGCAGTTGATTACATCAACGGCAAAAAGCCAACTCAAGACAAAGTTACTATCCAAACAATCAAAGGCGTAAGATACTGTGTTCCACAACAACTCAACCGTGACGACAACTACGCACCACTAAGCCTAAAGATGCGTGTTGCTAACGTTTACAAAAAGGTAGAGCTAACCATCACAGCAGACGGTGTAAAAATCTACGGCAAGAAACGTCAAGTAGTTGCACCAGGTGAAATGGAAAACGTAACACTAACTCCAGCACAAGTAGAAACTTTGAAGAAAGCAAACGAAATTGTAATTTCTCTAGAAGGAGGCGACGTAAAATGATTAAAGAAATGATTTGTATCAGCTGCCCAATGGGTTGTCGCTTGACTGTAGATTACACAGATGTCAACGACATCAAAGTGACAGGTAACACTTGTCCACGTGGCGTAACATACGCCGTAAACGAAATCACAGCACCTAAACGTATGGTTACAGGTTCTGTAAAAGTAGCAGGTGGCAACATCGCTATGGTTTCCGTAAAAACTAAAGACGCAATCCCAAAGGAATTGATTTTTAATTGCCTAGAAGAACTTAACCAAGTAGAGCTAACCGCACCAGTACACATTGGCGACGTAGTAGTTGCTAACGTATGTGGCTGTGGTGTAGATGTCATTGCAACAAAGGAAATTGCAGCAAAGTAAATATCATTTCCAAGGAGAAAACTTATGAAATACATTTTGGCACTAGACCAAGGTACAACCAGCTCTCGCGCAATTGTATTTAACAAAAAGGGCGAAATCATCGGTAAGGCTCAACAAGAGTTTCCACAAATTTACCCACACACAGGTTGGGTAGAGCACGACCCACGCGAAATCTTGGGTTCTCAAGTAGGCGTAATTAGTGAAGCACTTATCCGTGGTAACGTCAAAGTAGAAGATGTCGAAGCTATCGGCATCACCAACCAACGCGAAACAACTTTCGTTTGGGACAAAAACACAGGCGATCCTGTATACAACGCTATTGTATGGCAATGCCGTCGTACAGCTAACTACTGTGACGAACTAAAGTCACAAGGTTACGCAGAAAAAATCTACGACAAGACAGGTCTTGTAATTGACGCGTATTTCTCTGCAACCAAAATCAAATGGATTTTGGACAACGTTCCTGGTGCTAGAGAGCGTGCAGAGCGCGGCGATTTGTTGTTTGGTACAGTAGATACATACCTAATGTGGCACTTGTCTAAAGGTCGTATCTTTGCAACCGACTACACCAATGCATCCCGTACAATGCTTTACAACATCCACACACTAGATTGGGACGAAGAACTACTTGAGTTGTTCAACATCCCACGTAGCATGTTGCCAGAAGTACACCCATCCAGCTACAACTATGGTTTGACAGACGAAGCGTTTGTTGGTGCTGAAATTCCAATTTGTGGTGTAGTAGGCGACCAACAAGCAGCATTGTTTGGACACCTTTGCGTAAACAAAGGCGATACAAAAAACACCTATGGTACAGGTTGTTTCCTTCTTATGAACACAGGTGATACAGCCGTAAAATCAACCAACGGTTTGGTAACAACACTTGGCGCAAGTGTCGAAGGTCGTCCACCATACGTTTTGGAAGGCTCTGTATTTATCGGTGGTGCTATCGTTCAATGGTTGCGTGACGAAATGCGTTTGTTCCGCGATGCAAGCGAAACAGAAAGATACGCTACAAGCGTAGATAGTTCTTACGGTGTATACATTGTTCCATCTTTCACAGGTTTGGGTGCTCCATATTGGGATCCACACGCAAGAGGAACAGTCGTTGGTATCACACGTGGTACACGTAAGGAGCACTTCATCCGTGCAGCCTTGGAGTCCATTGCTTACCAAGTAAGTGATTTGGTATTTGCTATGCAAAAGGATGCCGGCACAAGCATCACACACTTGCGTGTAGATGGTGGTGCATCTGCTAACAACTTCTTGATGCAATTCCAGTCTGACGTACTAAATTGCGATGTAGAAAGACCACGCATTTTGGAAACAACTGCTCTTGGTGCAGCGTACCTAGCAGGCTTGAAAGTAGGCTACTGGAAGGGTATCGAAGATATCAAAGACAACACCGAAATCGAAAAGGTATTTAATCCAAGTATGGACCAAGCAAAGCGCGACCGTCGTTTGACAGGTTGGGCAAAGGCTGTTCGTCAAGCAAGATTGCAGTAACAAACTTATCAACAAACATCAAAGGCGAGAGTAACCTCTCGCCTTTTGTTTTGTTCCTATCAACTGTTACAAACATCCTTGTAAGCTTTGCTCAAGGTTGCCAAGTGCAGTTCTTCGTCTAGTACAATTCGCTCTATCAATGCTGCAACGTCCTCGTTTTTTAGTGCCATTAGCATCTTTTTGTAGTCGGCAATGGCGTTCATTTCGCCTGTAATGTCATCTAACAGCATTTTAGATAGAGTCTTGCTGTATGATACCGCACTGGTGTCAAACCAAACGTTTGGTTGTTGTGGCTTTTGACGAAATAGTGGGTCTAGTCCAAGCTGTTTCATTGCCTTGCCTAGCAAATCTACGTGTAGCATTTCTGCCAGCGAAATTTCTTCTAGCAACTTTTCAATTTTGTCGTCGTTTGCAAACCAATGGTGGTACTGGTATTGCAGTACTGCGCCCAATTCACCACTTTGCGTAGCGTACGCAAAAGATATTATTTTTGCAGAGCGCAAGTCGGGTGTCAGCTTGCTAACGTCAGGATAGGGTAGGTCACAAATTAGTGGTTTGATGGTAATTCTCCTTTGTTTATTGTATTCAAATTGCATCTTTTGTGTTACTATGTACCGACGCTTTTTTGTGCGTCGGCTTGCTGATGCTAGCTCAGTCTAAACACCGTAAGTGTAGTAGTAGGTAGTGTAGTTACCGTAGTTGAATCGGTGGTTGTATAGGAAAGGGACAAAACGTCACCTGCAGCCAAATTGACTATTGCTTGACCGTTCCAGTAATCCACGCCGTTGCCCAAGTTGCGTGTCTGTGTGGTACTGCCAATGTCCGTACCGTCAAGCTGAACGCTTACGCTCATACTGGTTGCCGTTGGCGACGATGCCACAAGCGAGTAATCCACCCTATACGTGCCGGCATTTGTTACAGTGATATTGTTTGTGCCGTACGAAACGTCAAGCGAAGGCATTTGTCCAGTAAAAGCAACCGTGTTGGTTGCGCCTGCAGTAGTAGTGGTTTCTACGCTAGTTGGGTTGTACAGCCCGCCGTATGCTGTCGAAACAACACCCGCAGGACCTTGTTCGCCCTGTGGACCTTGTGGGCCAACCGCACCAGTAGCCCCAGTAAAACCCCTTGGACCTTGCGGGCCGGTTGCGCCTGGGTAGCCTCTAGGTCCAATGATTGTACGCACAACTACCTGCTGATTACAGCAATTACAGTGATTATTACAACAAAACATCTAATTTGCTCCTAGTTTTTTGGCATTACTGCCTGCTGTATACTATTTATTTTGCACTCAAATTGTTACACTTATTGCAAAACCATTGACAAATTATGTTGTTGTGCTAAAATAAAGTCATCAACAAATTGGTAGGTGCATTATGGCAAAAAACAACTTTTCATTTTTTCAAAATTGCGACTGCGAATACTTCCCATGTCACAAGACAAACAACCTAGATGATTTCAACTGTTTGTTTTGCTATTGCCCACTTTACGCGCTAGCAGATAAGTGTGGTGGCAATTTCACCTACATCGAGCAGCCCGACGGCAGTGCCATCAAGGATTGCTCCAACTGTATGGTTCCACACAGCAAGGGTGGATACATGCACGTCATGATGAAATATCCCGAGTTGGCAGAGCTTGCAAACAAGCGCACAACCAAGCCGGAAAACAACGACTAAACAATGTTTTGCACAATCGTTCCGTACTTTGTACGGAACTTTTTTGTTGTGTCAAGCAAACTCAATTTTGCTCCAAAACTTGCATAAAGGCTTTTTGTGTGGTACAATATAACAAAAGGAGAGTTTTTATGACGGAATTCGAACAAATTTATACAACCTACATCAAACGTGAAGGCAGCGACAAATTGCTTGCCTATCTCAAAAACAGCGACTTTTTCACTGCACCAGCCAGCGCAAGATATCACCTTGCCGAAGAAGGCGGTTTGCACCAACACTCCGTCAACGTATACCGTAGACTTGTTCGCCTAGTACAAATGGAGTTCGGCGAAAACTACCAATCAGTAGTATCCGACGAAACACTTGCCATTTGCGGACTTTTGCATGATCTTTGCAAAATCAACTACTACATCACCGAAATGCGCAACGTCAAGGAAAACGGCGCATGGAAAAGCGTGCCATATTTTAAAGTGGAAGAAAAGTATCCATATGGCCACGGCGAAAAGTCTGTATTTATTGCTATGAATTACATCAAGCTTACCGCCGAAGAAGCCATGGCTATCAACTGGCATATGGGTGGCTTTGATACACGTGTGCTAGGAGGCAGCTACTCTGTATCCGATGCGTTTTTCAAGTATAAACTATCCGCATTGTTGCACATTGCTGATTTGCAAGCAACCTATTTTGACGAACAAAGGGGGGCAAAGTAATGAACAACCTTTTGCAACGCTTTTTGCATTATGTAGCTATCGACACGCAATCCCAACCAGGCGTAGAGGCAGTACCTAGCACTGAAAAACAACGCAACCTATCACAAGTTTTGGTAGAAGAGCTAACCCAACTTGGACTACAAGATATCATTTGGGACGAGCACAACTACGTGTACGCTACCTTGCCTGCAAACTGTCCAAGTAGCAACTACACGCTTGGCTTTGTAGCGCACGTTGACACGTCTTGTGCGGTATCTGGAACAAACGTCAAGCCACAAGTAATTGCCAATTACGATGGCGGCGAAGTAGTGTTAGGCCATGGCTACACCCTTTCTCCAAAGGAATTCCCCGAGCTTGTTACCCACGCAGGCAAGACGTTAATCACAACAAGTGGCGACACCTTGCTAGGCGCAGACGACAAGGCTGGTGTGGTAGAAATCATCACTATGTTAGAAGAGCTAATTGCTTCAAACCGCCCACACGGTACTATCAAGGTTGCCTTCACTCCTGACGAAGAAGTCGGACGTGGCACAGCATTTTTTGATGTAAAAGGCTTTGCTTGTGACGGCGCTTACACGGTAGACGGTGGCGCTTTGGGCGAACTAGAGTACGAAAACTTCAATGC
>JAZQUN010000150.1:0-4001 GCA_045631385.1 Clostridia bacterium | reverse complement strand
GAAGATATTCGTAATATCGCCATCATTGCCCATGTAGACCACGGTAAAACCACCTTGGTGGATGAACTTTTAAAGCAGAGTGGCGTATTTCGTGCTAACCAAGAAATTACAGAACGTGTAATGGATTCCAACGACATCGAGCGTGAACGTGGAATTACCATTCTCGCAAAGAATACAGCTGTTTATTACAAAGATACAAAAATCAATATTATTGATACACCTGGACACGCCGATTTCGGTGGCGAAGTAGAGCGTATTTTGTCCATGGTAGACGGTGTTTTGCTACTTGTTGACGCTATCGAAGGCTGCATGCCACAAACACGCTACGTGCTTAAAAAGGCGCTTGGACTAAACAAAAAGGTTCTTGTTGTAATCAACAAGATTGATAAGGGCGAGTTTGACGCCAACGAATTGCACGAGCAAATCATGGAGCTTTTCCTAGAGCTTGGCGCAAACGATGATCAATTTGACTTCAAAATCATCTACGCAAGCGCAAAGCAAGGCTGGGCTGTAGAAAACCTTGGCGATACAGGCGTGGATATGGAGCCCCTTGTAAAGGCAATCTTGACGGAAATCCCTGCACCGCAAGGCAGTACCGACGACGGCCTTCAACTACTTATTTGCAACATCGATTACGACGAATACGTTGGGCGTATTGGTATTGGCAAGGTTAACCGTGGCACTATCAAAAACGGTCAAATGGTTACCATTTGTCGCACCGACGGAACTTTTGCCAACGCAAAGATTCAACGCTTGTATCAATACGAAGGACTTAAGCGTGTCGAAGTGGAAAGTGGCTCAATGGGCGACATTGTTGCTATCAACGGCATTGACGAGCTTAACATTGGCGAAACCGTTTGCGACACCGACAACGTAGAAGCACTACCATTTGTGCATATTGACGAGCCAACAATTTCCATGCTGTTTATGGTAAACAACAGTCCGTTTGCCGGCAAAGAAGGCAAGTTTGTAACCAGCCGTCACATCCGTGCAAGACTTTTTAAGGAAGTAGAAACCAACGTTAGCATGCGTGTAGAGGAAACGGACTCTGCCGATTGCTTCAAAGTGTACGGCCGTGGCGAATTGCACCTATCTATCCTTATTGAAAACATGCGCCGTGAAGGTTACGAATTCCAAGTATCACGCCCAAAGGTAATCATGAAGGATATTGACGGTGTACGTTGCGAACCTATGGAGTACCTTGTTGTAGAAGTACCAGATAACCACGTTGGTAGCGTAATGAACAAGCTGGGCGCAAGAAAAGCCGAGCTTATCAACATGGCACCAGATGGTCAAGGTGGCACAAAGTTGGAGTTTAACATCCCTGCACGTTGCCTAATCGGTTACCGTAGCGAACTGCTTACCGACACCAAGGGCTTTGGCGTAATGAGCCACATCTTCAACGGATTTGAGCCATACAAAGGCGACATCCAAGAGCGCACCCGTGGTAGCTGTGTAGCATTTGAAGACGGCACAACAACAGCCTACGGACTGTTTAACGCACAAGAAAGATGCACCTTGTTTATAGGTGCAGGTCTAAAGGTTTACAGCGGCATGGTAGTAGGCGAAAACAGCCGTGAAGACGACCTTGCAGTAAACGTTTGCAAAGCAAAGCACCTAACCAACAACCGTGCAAGTGGCAGTGAAGAAGCACTTAAGCTTATCCCACCACGCCAAATGAGTTTGGAGCAATGCCTTGACTTTATTGCTGATGACGAATACGTAGAAGTAACCCCTACTTCCATCCGTTTGCGCAAAGCAATACTTGACCACTCCGAGCGCATGCGCATCTGGGCAAAAAACAACAAAAAAGCGTAATTTAAGCAACAAAAAAGGACACTCAACCGAGTGCCCTTTTGTTTTTGGCTAATTCTAATTCAAAACAAACTACTCATACTGTGCAAAATTCAGTGGAGTATCACAAGTTCCATTTGTTGTAGTAAGATACACATCAAAATATCTTTTTGTTATGAATCCATTGTTTTTATCAATCTCAATTCGTATATGCAACATAAGCCATACTTTAATAAAATATGGTGGATTTCCTTCAATCGGATCAACCACATCAATTCTTTCCATCACTAAATAAGCACCTTGAAACATCCCGTCGTACGCATCGTCTGTCAAATTCAGTCTCAAAAAGGTAGCTTTTCCTCTATGCACAAGCGCATTTTCAGCTAAAACATCATATCCCAAGATGTCGTATGCCAATTCCTCTACGCTATCAGTGAAAAATAACTTATTATCTTCTATTGTTGATAATGAACCATATTTTTTACAAATATTTATAAATGGTTGTATGCCCACACCATACAAATCATCCCAGTCGAAAAAGCGATCATGCCCCTGATAATATATCCCCTTTTCTTTATCCATTAAACTTATACTGTTAAACAGTACACTTTCTATTTCACAATAGTCACTATCAATACGGGATTTCTTTATCCTTAAAAAACCATCCAACGCAACTGCACCATAGGTTCCATTTCTCCAATCCCAAAGTTGTTCGCTCCACAATTGCTCTTTTTGACAACCCACGCCCATAAAGAACACTGACACAAGGAGCATTATTGTTAGCGCCAAACAAGTTAAACGAGTAAGTTTAGACTTCATAGATTCCCCCCATTAGTTCCATATTTCTTTTTGCATTCAACGTTGAAAAATACTCTGGATTCTCTTGCATTAGCTTTTCCAATTTTAGTTTCATCACATTTGCAGAAGATACATATCCTTGCAAATACGGATGTATCCAATCATAGTTTGTTATTGTAGAGCCGTTAGCCCAATTTCCACAAGCGCCATTTCCATATTGCTCACAATTACGTCTTGGGTTGTATGTTTTAAACAACTTTTTGTATGAGGTATCCAATGAACCATAATCTACAACAGAACCAACCATGCACACGTAATTTGCGTGAGCATTATCCATATACCCAACAACCTTGCCAAGATATGGGGCAATTGTGTCTTTTTCCCAATGACCGTTTCCTGGCATAATAAAGTTAACCTCGCAATCACATGCTGTAATATATGTCATTGTTGTGTTTTTCAACAAGCCCACAATACCCCAATCATTAGCGTGAAAATATTTTTTATGATTATCTAAAAAATCAATCGTTGTTACAAGGTAATTTTAGATAGTTGCCACTACTTTACAAGCTTGATGTGCTCTATTTCTTTTTTGTCGCTGCGCTTGTACACTACAAAGCGATTGCCTACGCAAAGTACTGGTTCGCAACCCAATGCTTCGCATACTGCATCGCACATTGTACGTGCTGGCAAAGTGCAGGATTTGAGGCTTGCAACTTTTACAAGCTCGTTGTGATACAATGCTACTTCGATTTCGGCAAGTACGTTTTCGGTCAATTCGTCTTTGCCGATGGTTACAAGTGGCTTAAGTGTGTTTGCAAGGCCTTTAAGCTGTGCACGTTGTTTTGTTGTAATCATATGTGTGTATTCTCCTATTAGTCGATAAAGTCAAACTCGATTTCGCCGATAATTACGGTATCGCCGTCGCCTGCGCCGGCTTTACGAAGCTCGGCAATTACGCCCTTTTCCTTAATTACACGTTGGAAGTAACGGAAGCTGTCGATATCGTCGATGTTGACCTTGCGTGACAAAATTGTTACCAAACCACCGATAACTTCGTAGGTGGCTGGGTCAAGCTTGACAACTTCGAAGCTGTCGTCATCGCCTTCGTCGTAACTGAATGGCTCAAATTGTAGTTGTTGTACTGGTGGCAAATCTTCTAGCACGTCGATGATTTCTTTGATAAGCTCATCTGCGCCTTCGTGGATGATGGTTGTCATTGGGATAACCTTGTATTTGTTGCCAAACTCGGCTACAAAAGCAGCCAAGTTTTCTTCGGCGTTTGGCATATCCATTTTGTTTGCAACAACAATCATCGGGATGTCACGAAGATTTTCGTCGTAGCTGAAAATTTCGTTGTTGATTAGGTTGAAGTCGTCAATTGGGTTGCGCTCTTCGCTGCCGCTGATATC
>JAZQUN010000149.1:0-4805 GCA_045631385.1 Clostridia bacterium | reverse complement strand
GAACCAAAGAACTCTTTGATAGCACTGGATACTGGACGAACGTTGATTAGTGTACGTGGAGTAGCCTTGCCTGGCTCTTGAATAGCCATTCTTTCGCGGATAACACGTTCCAAACGGGAAATACCAATACGGAATTGGTTTTGCAACAATTCGCCTACGCATTTAACACGACGGTTGCCCAAGTGGTCGATGTTGTCGTCTTCGCCTACGCCATACTTCAAGTTGATGTTGTAACCAACGATAGAAACGATATCTTGGCGTGTGATGTGCTTTGGTACGATCAAATCTTTGTTTTCTTTGATAGCTTGCAATGTTTCTTCTACGTCAAGACCTAGTTCCAAAACCTTGTCAAGTTCAGCACGGTTAGCGTATTCGGTGATACCATATTCGCGGAAGTTAACTTCGGCATATCTAGAATCTCTTTGAGCAAGATAGTAGCTTGGTACAACTGTGCCGTTACCAATAACCTTTACTCTTACGCCTTCTTCACTTGTCAAGAACACTTCGTTGATACCGCTGTTTTGGATATCGTATGCTTGTTCGTGTGTCAAAACTGTGCCAGCTTCGTACTTGGTAAGCACTTCACCTGTTTCATAGCTAATCTTTGTAACAACATCTTCTGCAAGTGGGTGACCTACGATACGTGTTGCTAGGCAAAGCTTTTTGTCAAACTTGTAGCGGCCTACGCGCGCAAGGTCGTAACGCTTGTTGTCAAACAAAAGATCGTCAAGAGTCTTTTTAACGGATTCGTCTGTTGGGATTTCACCTGGACGAAGACGCTTGTAGATTTCGACCAAAGCTTCTGTTTGGTTTGTAGTTACGTCTTTAGCATATGTAGATAGGATTGTAGGATCGTTGTTGAAAACGTTGTTGATATCTTCGTTGGTTGGCAAACCAATTGCGCGCAACAAAATTGTAGCAGGCAATTTTCTGTTACGGTCAATGTGAACGTACAAAATGTCGCCAGATGCGTCGTGTTCGAACTCCAACCATGCACCACGTGTTGGGATAACTGTAGTGTTGTAGCCGTTTTTACCGTTTTTGTCTGGAACGATGCTGCAGTATACGCCTGGTGAACGAACCAATTGTGATACGATAACGCGCTCTGCACCATTGATGATAAAGCTACCTGTGTTGGTCATGCATGGGAAATCACCCATAAATACTTCTTCATCAACAAACTCGCCTGTGCCTTTGTTTGTTAGACGAACAGTCAAACGTAGTGGCGCAGCATATGTTGCGTCACGCAAACGACACTCTGCTTCCGAATACTTTGGAGTAGAATCAAGGTTGTGCTTCAAAAAGTCCAAACGGAAGTGACCGGCAAAGTCTTCGATAGGTGAGAAATCTTCAAAAACTTCAGCAATACCGGATTCGATAAAGGCTTTGTAACTGTCTTTTTGCACTTCGATTAGGTTAGGCAGTTGCAAAACGTCTTTTGTCTTGGAAAACGTTTTTCTCTCGTGTGTACCGTATTTGACGGTACGGATGTCTTGTGCCATTGACATTTCTCCTGAAAAAAATTTTTATACTTTTTGTCGAAAAACTGTTGCAATAATTGAAAAGTTAGTGTATAAATATATCACATTGGTTTTCAAATTTTTGCATTCGGCGTGATTATTTTTCAATCTCGCCTATTTTTGAGGACAAAATGATACAAATACCATAGTATCACTACTTGTGTAAATAGTCAAGGGCAAAATAGCCCCCTAAATCAAAAAATAAATAAATAAATATTTTTTCATTTTTGAATAGCAAAAACAGGGTTTTTTCGACAAAACCCTGTTTTTTTATTTGTTTATTAAATTTTTGCGTTTAAGCTACTAGCAACAAACCGTAAAGAAAAATTTTTCCGTTTTGCCACTCGTAAGAAAGATTGCAAATCCTTGTAAGCTTTGCAACGTCTATACTATACGCGGACGTGCAAGAGAAAACTTGATCGGGATATTTGCAAGGTTGATCAAGCATGAGTGCGCATGGGCTACACTTTTCACAACCGGTAGCACCAACAACAAATGCATTACTGCCGTTAGCACATGCAAAGGCTAACAGTTGTTGCAAACGCGCGTTGTGTGTGTTTTTGGCAAGAGCTACCGCTTGCTTGTCATCAAAGCTTACTCCATCAAAAACAGACTGCACTACTACTGCTTGCTTGCAATTAAGTATCTTTTGTTGCATTTGGTCAAACGTTCCGCAGTGCGGTGGACAGGAATAGTTTGCACCATATCTGCCGCACACATTTTCTTGACAATATTTGACTAGCGTTTGGTCAAACGGTATTTGCGTTGTCTCAACTACTGCACAGCCGTTAAATCCCAACGACTTTGCAAAATCTAATAGGTTTTTCATATTAGCCCCTTTTAATCAATACTGATGCATAACAAGCCATACCTTCGCCGCAACCGACAATGCCTAGACCTTCGGTAGTTGTTGCACCAAGCGTAACTAGGCTTGGACAAATACCCAAAGCATTTGCTAGGTTGATCGCCATATCATCCAAGTGTGGAGCAAGCTTTGGTGCTTGAGCCATCACCGTTGCAGATACGTTTACTACCTGCCAGTTTGCTTCATTTAGCAAGCCTGCAACCTTTTGCAAAAGCTCAATGCTGTTTGCATCCTTGTAGGCAATATCTGTATCAGGGAATTGGTGACCGATATCCTTGTTGCCAGATGCCGAAAGCAATGCATCCATTACAGCGTGCGTCAACACGTCGGCGTCACTGTGCCCAAGCAAGCCCTTTTCAAAGGTTATTTGTTTGCCACCCAAGATAAGCTTTCGACCTTCGACAAGTTTGTGAACGTCATAGCCTACGCCTGTGCGAAAATCAGGCAAATCACTTCGACGGGTAATTTTGCCGTTACACTCGTCGTTAGTTACAAATTGTAAAGAACCGTAAACTTGCTTATATACTTGGCTGTCGTCAGTGCAATTTGACAAGCAATTTGTATACGCATGGATAATCTTTTGAGTATCAAACACTTGTGGCGTTTGTACAGCAAGCAACTCGTCACGGTTGACAACGGAAAAGCTTGCACTGTTGTAGATAGTATCGTTGACCTTTGCCACAGGAATTGCACAGCCATGACTAGCCGCAACATCAAACAAAGTTTGGATTAGTTGGGTAGAAACATATGGACGTGCGCCGTCGTGGATAGCAACAAATTGACTGTTGCTGTTTACTGCACAAAGTCCGTTTTTTACCGACTGGCTACGACTTTCTCCACCGCATACAAACTTAGCGAACGGAAACAACTGCTTCCAGCTGTCGTTGTTTGTAACAATGATAATTTCATCCACAAGCGGCAAAAATGCTTCAACCGACCACTGCAATACAGGTTTGCCCAATAGGTTTTGCAAAAGTTTATCCGCACCAAAACGACTACCTGTTCCAGCGGCAAGAATTACTGCACTTTTCATATCAATTCTCCATTACGATTTCGTATAGCTGGTCAACTTGATCTTTCTTGACCGTTTCTAATAGCATTTTTACAACAAACGTCAGGCTGCCTGAAGCAAAGTGCACGGTTACCTTGTCACCAACCTTAAGCTTGTGACCTTGCTTTGCAGGTTTACCGTTGACATCAATTTTACCCGCAGAACAAGCTTCTTGAGCAACAGTACGTCGCTTTAGTATACGCGATACCTTCAAAAATTTGTCTAATCTCATAGTTTCACCTGTTAAAAAATGCGAAGGAAACTTCGCATTTTTTTGATTTATTTAATATTTGGCAAGCTGGCAAATTTAACAACAAACGTTGTTCCAATACCCACTTGGCTTTCTACACTTATTTCTGCTTTGTGAAGCGAACAAATTTTGTGAACGATGGAAAGTCCCAAACCTGTGCCGCCCGTTTCTCTACTACGACTGTTGTCGATACGATAGAAACGGTCAAACAACTTGCTTAAATGTTGTGATGAAATACCTTGACCTTGGTCGGTTACTGAAATAACAGCAATACCATCGGCATTTGTTACGTTGACAAACACCTTGCCGTCCACCTTGTTGTACTTGATAGCGTTGTCAACCAAGTTGCTCAACATATGCTCTAGCAAGGACTGACTACCTAACACTGACACTTCTTCGCCCGATACTTCTACCACTACGCCCTTGCGCGATGCGATCAAATCGTGGGTTTTGCAACATTTATTGGCTAGCTCCAACAATTGTACTGTATCAGAGAAGTTGCCTTCAGAGTAATCCAACTTGGACAAGTACAGCAAATCGTCAATGGTCTTTTTCATATAAATTGCTTCGGAGTGTATCCTGCCGACATACTCTTGCATCACAGCAGTATCGGTAATAAGACCGCTGGAAAGCAATTCGGAAAATCCGCTAATAGACGTGATCGGTGTTTTTAGTTCGTGTGACGCATTGGCAATAAAATCGGCACGGTTGCGTTGTTCACGACGCAAGCTTGTTACGTCGTACATTACCAATGATATCAAGTCACCACTTTCGCCTGCAGAGTTTTGAAAACAGTTGATAGAAGAAAAGTAGATTTTGTCCGCAACGTCGTCATGATAGTCAAAAATACTTTTTTGTCGCGTTTGCAACGTTTCTTCTATCTTGTCGCAACAAAGCTGACTAGTGATTATTTGTTTGTAATGAACGTTTTTGGTAACAGCATTTACACCAAAAATATGACGTGCGTAGTCATTGATAGCATATATGCGACCATGCGCGTCAATGATTATCAAACCTTCGGCTACGTTTTCGACAATGTAGTTAAGTTTGTCTCTTTCCGTGCTTAATCTAGTTAGATATTGATAGATACTGTTGTTTACGGTGTTTATTTCCTTGAAA
>JAZQUN010000148.1:0-2899 GCA_045631385.1 Clostridia bacterium | reverse complement strand
GACGATAGTACAAATACGTTCCGTCTGTTGCATATGTATCTGCACCAGCAACGTCACCGTTTACCAACAACTTTTCGGCAGTTGGGTTAGCAACTGTGATATCTATTGTATAGAAAGAGTTGTTTTTTCTCAAGGTTTTTTCTTGGATAAAATACAACTTGCTACCGATTAGTTGCAATTCTTTGATATTGCCATCGTCAAACAAAACTGTTTCTGTATCTGTGGCAACGTCATATTTGACAACCTTGTTGCTACGGATATAGTACAAATACGTTCCGTCAGAGCAGAAATCCGAGCCAGCCTTTTTGCTGATTTGCACAAACGCTTCGCCTGTCTTCAAGTTTGCCATAAACACAGCGTTATCTACCAAGTAAGTAACCATATTTACGTACAACGTGTCGTTGGCAATTGCAAAGTCGGTTACTTTGTCTGTTGTGATGCAAACGTTGGATTTGTTTTGTGGGTTGTAGCGATAAAGTCTTCTGCCATCCAACATGTTTAGATAGTAAATTGAGCCGTTGTACTCTACAAGTTTACTGTCCGAAAGCACTGGTGCTGGATCTTCGGGTGCTACAAAACCTGCTAGCAAGTTTGTTTTTTGCTTGCTGGAAATGTTGTACTTAACTAGGCTGTAGTCTTGCACGTCGTAGTAGTACAAGTTGCTGCCGTCCGTGGTCAAAGAGCAAACGCCCGCTGTGCCACCCGCTACAACTACTGTACCTGGAGTTTTGTTGTCTGCAAGTGGAGACATGGATACGCTGCAGATACCTACTAGACCGATGAAGTTTGTAGAGAACAAATCTACGTTGACGTAGTAAAGTTTGTCGCCAATTACCGTCAAGGACTGTCCAGCATCGGAAGTTAGTTGCTTGCGCTTGCCATCAGAAATTGTGTATTTTTCGATGTAGTCATCTAGCAAACCGTTTACTGTATAGACTAGTTGACCGTCTACATGGATAAGGTTGTGGATTTTTTCGTCCACTACAAGTTGACGTGTTTGATCTTCGCCAGACGTGCTAATTTTGGACAATTTGTTGCTGTTGTTGCCATCTGCAAAGTACAACGTGTTGCCAACAAGTGTCAAATACTTTGCCTTACCAACGCTTAGGCGAGTAACAACTTGCTCACTGGAGCTGCAGTCAATTTTGTAAATACCAGATTTTTCGTTTGTTAGACCGTTTACAACGCAATATACGTAATCGCCGCTTTGTTGAACGTATCTAACGCCTGTTTTTGTATAAAGTGTGTTGGTAGAGTTTTTCGTGCCATCGTAGGACGTTTGCTTGATAGCAGAAATCAACGCTGTAGAGTTTACGTAGATAATGCCGTCGCCGTATGCGGACATATCAACAGCATTGTCGCTGGAAACTTTTACGATTTCGCCTGTAGAAAGGTTGCAGAAATACAATTCGTCGTCATCCATTGCGTTTTGGAAGTACAACTTGTTGTTGGATACAACCATAAATCTTTCTTCCGCTGTAGTTGCGATTGTCAATACCGCTTGCAAGGTCAAAGTGTTGTAGTTTTTGCCAGTTACAGTTGCTGTTACTGTGTATTGACCTGGGTTTGTAGCCTTGTTTGTTACGCCTTCTACGTCACAAGTGTAGTTTACGTTTGCAGATGCTGGCAAATTGCCAATTACTGCAATGGAGTGTGGGTTGCCGTCGTACTCTACCGTAACGTTGTCAAAGGATAGGCCTGTAAAGTCGATTTTGTTGATAGTCAACTTTGCTGTTGCCGTGTAGTTGTTGTAACCTTCGGCAGAAACAGTAACGCCAACGGAGTACTCGCCTGCATCAACAAATGGGCCAGCGTTGGAATATGTAACAGTTGCAAAGCTTGGTGCGCCAACCACTGTGATAGTGTGTGGGTTGCCGTCAAAATCTAGTGCCAAATCTTCAAAAGTGATACCTGTAAAGTTTGCACCAACAATTGTAAGCTTTGCTGTTGCCGTGTAATCATTGTAGCCTTCGGCACTAACTTTTACGCCGATGGTGTACTCGCCAGTTTGTGTGTGTGGACCAGCGTTGGTGTAGGTAACAGTTGCACCACTTGGTACGCCTTGTGCTTCAATGGTGTGTGCCTTGCCGTCGTAATTTACCGTAACGTCACTAAACGTAATACCGGTAAAATCTACAGGCTTTTGACCACAAGCTACCAATGTTAAGCAAAGAGCCAAAACTAATACTAATACAACTAATAGTTTTTTCATGGTTGTTCTCCTTATTTATATTAAAACTCTGCCAAATGTGGATTTCTGTAACTTTTAGCAAGAGCAAATGGATACACAAAAATGCTTAATACAAGTCCCAAAGTTACGCCAAATAACAACGCTGCTGTGGAAATCATAAAGCCCAAGATCCAAAAGGCAAGTTTGACGGTTAGTAGCCATACGATACCATCCAAACTCAACTCAAAGATGAGTCCAGGAAATCTTACAAAGCCCCATGATGCAATTTCGGCAACCATTTCACCGATAAAGTTGTTGCGAAGTAGCAAGCACGCCACAAATGGATAAACTGCCGATGCGCCTAGGCAAGATCCCAATACAATTTGCCACTCACACTCTTGATTAAGCGTAACAATAAGGGCAATTAGTACTGCAACGATACCTGCAGCAATTCCCCAACCCCACGACTTTTGGCGTTGAGATACTCCGTAATTTACCGCTTGGTTGTGTTTGCGTTTTTCTTCCTTTGCCTGACAACTTTTGCACCACGTTTGTTTGTCATTGTACGTGTGCACGCGTACTATTTGATTAGCGTCAAAAATTGGCTTGTTGCAATGTTCGCAAACTGCCAAAACAACATTTTGTTGTGGCTCAACAGTTTGTTGTTCTTCCAAAACAGCTTCTTCTTCAACAAGTTGCACGTCGGCTTCTTCTTGCATGTCGCAGTTT
>JAZQUN010000147.1:0-5498 GCA_045631385.1 Clostridia bacterium | reverse complement strand
GCCTTTTTGTCGTATTATTTACTTTTTTCAATTTTTTTCAAACTTTTTGAATAAACTTACTTGACATTACAGATGGCAGGTATTGACAAAGTTGGCAAAATCCGTTACAATAATGTAATAACAAATCAGGAGAAAAACTATGTCAGACGTGTTTTTTACCGATATGCGCACTAAATCGCGCGGAATACCTGTAACGGAAAAGCTTAAACGCTTGATGAAGGCGGCAGGATTTGACAAAATTGACCTAAAAGGCAAGTACGTTGCTATCAAAATGCACTTTGGCGAACTAGGCAATATTGCTTTTTTGCGTCCTAACTTTGCTCGTGCAGTTGCAGAAGTTGTAAAGGAATTTGGCGGCAGACCATATTTGTGTGACTGCAACACTTTGTACGTGGGTAGTCGTCACAACGGGCTAGATCACCTTGACGTTGCTCAACTTAATGGTTTCAACTACATATCTGCTGGTTGTCACGTGGTAATTGGCGACGGCATAAAAGGTACTGACGAAGTTCTTGTACCTGTAAAAAACGGCGAAATTGTAAAGACCGCCTACATTGGTAAGGGTATTTACGACGCTGACGTGATAATTTCGCTTGCTCACTTCAAAGGACACGAAGGCGCTGGATTTGGCGGTGCTATCAAAAATCTTGGTATGGGTAGCGCAAGCATTGCCGGGAAAAAGGATCAGCACAGCAGCGGTCAACCACAGGTGGAAGACGGTTGCGTTGGATGTCAGCTTTGTGCGACACAATGCGCCTACGATGCAATTAGATTTACAGACGGACTTGCCCAAATTGACCACAGCAGATGTGTTGGTTGTGGTAGTTGCGTTGGTACTTGTCCACAAAAGGTGATTACTTACGTAAACGGTAACGCCGAAGAAGTACTTAACAAAAAGATGGCAGAATACACCCAAGCTGTTGTAACTGGCAAGACGGTGTTTAATATCAACGTCATCATGGACGTATCGCCAAACTGCGACTGCCATGGCGAAAACGACACGCCTATCATCCCTGACGTTGGTATGCTGTGCAGCTTTGACCCAGTTGCAATTGACGTAGCATCTGCCGAACTTTGCAACAAGCAAAAGCCAAATCATCTTGGTGCGCTTGGTTGCAGTTGCCACCACCACGACCACTTTGATGCGGTGCATCCAAACACAAACTGGCGTGTGCAAGCAACCCACGGCGAAAAAATTGGGCTTGGCTCAACCAAATACAACTTGATAGAACTAGATTTGAGATAAGGAGAAAATAAACATGTTTAACAGAAAAAATTTGATGACTTTGTCAGTAATTAGCGGTATTGTAGCAGTTGTTATGGAAATACTTGCTTACGTTTGCTTCCACTTCCTTGGTGACGAAGGTTTCCACGCTTGGCAACCAGAAGCAGGCAAGCCATTTGTTACCGATATGATTGGTATTTTTGGCATTTTGATGATCTTTGCTTGCATAATATTTTTGATGATTGCACAAGTTTGCTATCCAAAAGAAAAGAAAACTGAACAAACAGAACAAGCTGCTGAATAATTGGTAAAACTAAAGGCAACGCTGTATGCGTTGCCTTTTTTTGTTGCTAAAATTACAAATTGGATAGGATACGTTGTCGTATTTGCACCATTTCTGGTGTGGTTAGGTCACGTTGGTCGTAGCTTTGGTTGAGTGATGCTGCGTGCAACAAATTGACCGGTTTGCCATCAACAAGCTTGATTTCGTCGGCTACAGCAAGTGCTTCGTCAACGTCGTGAGTGACGAAAATTACTATGCGATTTGTGGACTTGCAAAAGTTGTACAAGCAGGCAAGAAGATCTTGCTTGATGCCGTAATCTAGACCTGTAAATGCTTCGTCTAGTAGCACTACCGAGCTTGGATTTAGAAAAGCGCGGGCAATATCTACACGACGGCGTTCGCCAGCAGATATTTGAGTTGGCAGTTTATCCTTTAGGTGCAAAATTTGCGCTTGTTGCAAAAAGTTGTCAATGAGCGTTTGCCTTTCGGCTTTGTTTTTGTAGTGCGACTTGAGTGTCAAGTGCAAGTTGGCGTTGACGGAAAGTTGATCGACCAAAGTGCTGTGTTGGAACAAATAGGACACTTGATTTGTGCTGACGCAACCTGTGTAGTTAGTCAAATTGGCAATTACATTGAGTAGCGTTGTCTTGCCACTACCCGATTTGCCCATGATAGCATAAATACGTCCACGCACGAAACATGCGTTGAAATTAGAGTAAAGTGGCGTACCGTTGTCGTAGTTTTGTGTGATATTTTCTAAAATTAGCGCCATACTCTTGCCCCCTTTAGTATCTTTTGAATACACCAAACAAGCAGTTGTGCAAAGTAGCTCAACAGCAACGCAACAAAGCAATAAGCAAGGAGCTTTTCCGTTTCGACACTGATGCTTGCGCTTTGCATTGCCATTCCAATACTAGCCGTTGTATACGCCAAAACTTCGCCGGAAATTGTTACCTTGACGCTCATGGATAGCGTCGTTTTGCAACTGTTTAGCAGCGAATCTAGTGACGTTGGTAGCCAAACGCTTGTTAGTTTGTTGTAAAAACCTACCTTGTACACCTTACACATGTTGCCAAAGCGCTGTTCCGCCTTGACAAATTCGTTGTAAATTGCCGTGTAAAGCACAGGAAAAGTCATCAAAAACGCCACTACCAATGGCAAAACAGATGACTGCAAAAATACTAGCATTAGCAAAAGCAATGCCATTACAGGTGTTGTTGCCAAGATACTTACAACCGGTTTGATAGCATAAGCAAAGCTTTGATTTGCAGTGGCTATAGTTGCAAGCACAAATGCAACAGCAAGACTGCCAACAAAGGCGGCTAGACTTCGCAAAAAGGTGTAAAGGGTATCCAAATAGAAATTTTTTGTAGTGAAAAGCAAGAAAAATTGCTTAATTGTTGTTGTTACTGTAGGCAAAATAAGTGGCTTGTCGTATAATTTGGCACAAATTTGCCAAACAAGTAGCACTAATAAAAATCCGCCTATCGAAAACAACAGGTTGTTTAATTTGTGTTTTTTCATATCAGTTGCCGTAATAGTAGTCGTCACTTGGCAAGACGAATGTTGGAGTTACTGCCTTGACCGCATTGAAATATGCAACGATTTCGTCCTTGCACTCGGTTGCTTTTACACAACGGATGTTGCAACGTTCCAAAATTTGTGCGGTAAACGCCTTGTCTTTTAGGTCTATGCTGCCGTTATCTTCCAAAAGTTGAGAGATACTGTCGGCATTTTGTAGCAAAAAGTCGGTGTTATCTTCTAATGCTTTGATAAGTTTGTTTACAAAGCGTTTATCTTCTTGCAAACGGCTGCTTTTTACAAAAAGTCCAGCTTGAGCGTAGTTTTCATCTAGCCCTGTTGCTTGCTTCCATAGTTGTTGCAAGTCGAATATTTGATTAAATCCGTTAAGCGATACGGCTGGCTCACCGATTAGAGCAATATCAATTTGGTTGGTTTTGTAAAGTGGCACTATTTGTGCGGCAGACTGGTAGTACTTGATAACTACTACGCCGTCCTTTGCCGTATCGCCAATTTCAAATGGGATGCTGTTTGCTGTCAAAACGGATTGCAACACAAATTGTGGAGTGTTGCCTTGTCCGATGCTGTGCACCACTTTGCCTTTGAGTTGGTTGAGATCCGTGATGGTTGTATCATGGCTTACCATATAAAGTACGCCAAACACGTTGGCTGTTACTAGTTGGTAATCAACGCCCTTGTTAAATAGAGTTGCCGACATATTGGTTGGGCAAATTGCCATATCTGCTTCGCCGGACATTATTTTTGCCTTGACGTCTTCGCCCGTTGTGATGGTAACCTTGACGGTTTTGCCTGCAACATTTGGGTCTTGCAAAAGTTTGGCTACTGCAAGGGCTGGTGCGCCATCAGGAACGTACAAAGTGAGTTGCTCTTCGGTATGCTTGCATGCGCCCAATACAAAAATTGTTGAAAACAATAGTAAAATTAGCAAAATTGACGTGAGTTTTTTCATAGATTAGCTCTCCTTTGCGGCCGTTAGCGCACTTTTTGCTTGAACGTCTGGGATTTTACCAAGCTTGCCGCACAATGCGGAAATTTCTTCCAAAGTGCCTTTGACTATCAAAGAAATTACGCTTTGACCTGTTTGTTTATCTGGTACGCCGGTGCGCGCAATGATGATGTCGCTAAACTGCGAAAGCACAAGTTGAACTTGAACGGCACGGCTGCGATCGAAAATTACTATTCCTATTACGCCTAGTCTCATAAAAATCTCCATAAAAAAAGTGTTTTGTCCCACAATAGACAAAACACGCCAAAAGTAACTACCATAGGTAGTTAGCCAAATTTTGTTAGGTTTTGTCTTACTCGCCGAAAAATCATTGATTGGGATGTTTTTATTGTAGCAAATTGCGCTGGGTTTGTCAATAGTTGGGGTAAATTTTACAAAAACACTTGAAAAATGTTTCCGTTTGTTTTATAATAAATACAGCATATTTTTGCAATCTAACAATAGGAGAATCCAGATGAACAACGTAAACATCCTAAATCACCCACTTATTTCACACAAAGTAGCTATTTTGCGTAACAAAAACACAGACACAAAGCAATTTAGAGAACTTATTGAAGAAATTACTACTCTTGTAACTTACGAAGCATTTAAGGATATCCCTACTGTAGAAGTTGAAGTTGAAACTCCACTAGAAAAGACAACTCAACAAATGATCGTTGACGATAGCGTTGCTATCATCCCTATTTTGCGTGCTGGTCTTGGCATGGTAAACGGCGTGCACAGTTTGTTCCCAACTGCTAAAGTTGGTCACGTTGGTATGTACCGTGACGAAGAAACTTGCATTCCACACGAATACTACTGCAAATTGCCAGTTGGCATTGCTAACATGGTGGCGATTGTACTTGACCCAATGCTTGCTACTGGTGGTAGCGCTATTGCTACTATTGATTTGCTTAAGGCAAAGGGCGTAAAACATATCAAGTGCATGCATATCATTGCTGCTCCAGAAGGTATTGCAAAGCTTCACGAAGCGCACCCTGACGTTCAAATTTACTGCGCTACTTGCGACCGTCAACTTAACGAAGTAAATTACATTGTTCCTGGTCTTGGTGACGCTGGCGACAGATTGTTTGGCACAAAATAATTTGGGGGCAAAATGACAGAAAAACACATTGTTTTGGACGAACTTGCCGTAAAACGTGCTCTTATGCGTATTTCTCACGAAATTGTTGAGCGCAACAAGGGTACTGATGACCTTGCGTTGATAGGTATACTCACTCGCGGGTTACCTATGGCAGAAGAAATCCGTAAAAACATCGAAAATATTGACGGAAACTCGGTTGCTATGGGCTGGATCGACATCACTTTGTACCGTGATGACTTGAGCGAATTGGACTACACTCCTACCGTATCTAATACCAGCATCAAGTTTGACGTGACGGGCAAAAACGTTGTGCTTTGCGACGACGTGTTGTACACAGGTCGTACTTGCAGAGCTGCCA
>JAZQUN010000146.1:0-2535 GCA_045631385.1 Clostridia bacterium | reverse complement strand
ACTGCCGATACCATCAACAGCGTAAACATCCACACTCAAGCCGTTGCTAAACAAAAGCAAGCAGAAAAAGACGCTGCTGTTGCACTAGGAAAGCAACTAAACGGCAAAGAAGTTACTATTACATCCACAAAGGGTGCTAACGGCAAAATGTTTGGTAGCATTACTAGTAAGGAAATTGCCGAAGCATTGGCAAAATTGGGCTTTACAATTGACAAAAAGCAAATTGTACTAAAAGACCCTATCAAAATGCCGGGCAAATACACTGTAAACGTAAAAGTTTACGCCGAAGTATCCTCGACCATTAGCGTTGTCGTTTGCTAAAACAAAATCAATTAAAAAAACTCTCTTGCAGTTGCAAGAGAGTTTTTATTTTGCATGAAACTTGTACTAAAATTATTTAATTTCAGCGTCAGCGCCAGCATCCTTAAGTTTCTTAACCATTTCTTCTGCAAGATCTTTTGGTTGAGCTTCCTTAATTGTTGTTGGAGCCTTTTCTACAGCTGCCTTAGCTTCTACAAGGCCAAGACCTGTAAGTTCACGTACTGCCTTGATAACAGCGATTTTGTTTGCACCAGCAGACTTCAATACTACGTCGAATTCTGTCTTTTCTTCTTCAACTGGGGCAGCAGCTGCAGCAGCGCCACCAGCGATTGCTACTGGAGCAGCAGCGCTTACGCCAAATTCTTCTTCGATTGCTTTTACAAGTTCGTTAAGTTCCAAAACTGTAAGACCTTTGATATATTCAATAAATTGTTGTTTATCCATTGTTTTTAATCTCCTAATTAATTATAAATTTGTGTGTTCAGACTTGCCGTCTGTAGGCAGTGGTTTACCACCATTGTTGTTTGTTTGCGAACGTTAATTATTCGCTTTTTTCTGCGATAGCGTTCAAAGCTACTGCAAGACCACGCATTGGTGCAGACAATACAGACACCAACATAGAAAGCAATACTTCTCTGCTTGGTACGTTTGCCATAGCGTTTACGGTGTTTGCATCGGCAAATTTCTTGTCGAACATACCGCACTTAACCTTTACTGCGTTGAACTTTTTAGCACCTTCGCTAGCAACTTTTGCTGGTGCTAGAGCATCTTCTGTACCGAAAGCAAATGCGCTTGGGCCGTTCAATGCTTCGTCAAACTCGTTGTAACCAAGTTCGTTAAGAGCTTTTCTCATAAGTGTGTTCTTCAAAACTTTGTAGTCAACACCACTCTTACGGAACTCTGTACGCAACTCAGTATCTTGCGCTACTGTCAAGCCTTTGTATTCTACGATTACAAATGATTGAGAAGATTGAATTTTTTCTTTAAGTTGTTCAACCAACTCTCTCTTGGCAACTTGAGCAGCGCTTAGTTTTACTTCTGCCATAGTTTCTCCTCCTTGTATTATTTTTATAATAAAAAACCCTCGTACTTAATGTACAAGGGTTGAGAAGACGTATTGTTTCGTCTAAAACTTACTTGTACCTCGGCAAGATTTACCTTTACACTTGCTGTCTTAAGTATCACGTTGGTTTTTTGTTATTAAATTATTGTTTGTAGTTTACCTTGATACCAGGGCCCATTGTTGTAGCAATAGCAACGCTCTTTAGGTATGTACCCTTAGCTGCTGCTGGCTTAGCCTTGATGATTGCATCCATGATTGTGGTAACGTTTTCCAAAAGCTTTTCTTTGCCAAAGCTCTTTTTACCAAAGATAACGTGGCAGATAGCTTGCTTGTCAACACGGTATTCTACTTTACCTGCTTTAACATCAGCAATAGCTTTTGCAACGTCCATTGTAACTGTACCACTCTTTGGGTTTGGCATCAAACCTTTTGGACCAAGGATTTTGCCCATACGACCTACAAGACCCATCATGTCTGGGGTTGTGATCATTACGTCGAAATCAAACCAGTTTTCTGTTTGAATCTTTTGGATATATTCTTCAGCGCCTACGAAATCTGCACCAGCAGCTTGTGCTTCGTCAGCCTTAGCGCCCTTTGCGATTACCAATACGCGTACTTGTTTACCTGTACCGTTTGGCAATACTACTACACCACGAACTTGTTGATCTGCGTGACGTGGGTCAACGCCAAGTTTTACGTGCAATTCTAGTGTTTCATCGAATTTTGCAGATGCAACGTCAAGTGCCAATTCGATTGCGTTTTCCATATCGTATAGCTTACCAGCTTCGATCTTCTTTACTGCATCAATATATTTCTTACCCATGTTCTATGACCTCCTTATTCTACCACTGTTACGCCCATACTACGAGCTGTACCAGCAATCATAGAGCATGCTGATTCCAAAGATGCTGCGTTTAGGTCAACCATCTTAAGCTTTGCAATTTCTTCGATTTGCGCTTTAGTGATTTTTGCTACTTTTGTTTTGTTTGGTGTTGCACTACCACTTTCGATACCGCAAGCCTTCTTGATTAGAACTGGTGCTGGTGGTGTCTTAAGTACGAAAGTGAACGAACGGTCTTGATAAATAGTTACGATAACTGGAATAATAAGACCTGCTTTGTCTTGTGTCTTGGCATTGAATTCCTTAGTGA
>JAZQUN010000145.1:0-4238 GCA_045631385.1 Clostridia bacterium | reverse complement strand
AGAGGACTTTCGATAGGACAACGCAGCAAAAACAACTGTTGATAACAAACATGCTACAACCACCAAACGAAACACTCTTTTGCGTAATTTAATGGATTTGTTAGATACAATTTTGTAGTACGACATATATAAAACCTTTGTTTAATATATGCAGACTGCAACGCTTTGTTTACACTATTTACGCTTTGTTTTGGGAGTGAAAATAACTGCGACAATGTAACCGCTGATAATCGCAACACTAATACCCATTGCCGTTGCTTCTAGCCCACCCTTCAATGCTCCCCAAAAACCGACGGTTTGGCTAGCTTCTACAGCACCCTTGACGAGAGCATAACCAAAGCCAGAAATAGGCACGCTTGCACCAGCTCCTGCAAAGTCAATTAGTTTTTCGTACACGCCAAAGCCTTGCAAAACAGCTCCTGCTATCAAAAACAGCACTAAAATTTTGCCGTTTGTAAGATGCGTTAGGTTGATTACCACCTGACCTATCATACATATCAAACCGCCAATAAGAAATGCTTTAACAAATATCATCTGACATATTCTCCGTTACATTTATTTCTACCAAATGCGCAATAGCGGGTATAGAGTCACCTTGAAATGACGTTGTTGGACTCATCAAAGCTCCCGTTCCTACAAAAAGCATTTTGCCAATTTTCTTGCTTTTGAGATTGCTCAAAACTATACTGCTAAACACCAATGCGCTACATGCCGGCCCACTACCACCTTGATAAGTTTGTTGCTCTTCGTAGTAAAGAGATGCACCACAGTCAGCACAATTAGTTGACAAGTCGTACCCATCCTTTTGCATAAGTTCTACCAAAATTTCTTTGCCTAACTTACCAAGGTCGCCAGTCAAAATAAGATCATAATCACTTGGCTGTGTGCCTGTTTGAGTAAAAAACTCTATTAGCGTATCTTTAGCTGCAGGTGCCATTGCTGCTCCCATGTTGTTGAGATCCTTGATGCCAAAATCTACAACTCTACCTATGGTAGCCCTTGTGATTTGGACATTAGAATTTCGATTTTTTGTTAACACGCATGCACCCACACCAGTAGCCGTCCACTGCGTAACAGGCGAACGCAACACGCCTAGCTCCAACGGATAGCGATATTGTCGCTCTGCAGTAGAAAAATGGCTACCAGCAAGGCACACAACGTTTTGTAGCCCACTATTAAGCATTGACGAGCCGATGATTAGGCTTTCAACAAAGGTTGCACACGCATTGTAAAGCCCTAAAAACGCAACTGGATTTTTACGCATTGCAAAGGACGTTGATACGGTTTGATTAAGCAGGTCTCCACCCAGCACCAAATCAACGTCGGATAGGCAAAGATTGGACTTTGCAACCACTCCTTCTATTGCAGTTTCAAACATTTTACGCTCCGCCTTTTCGAAGGAATCTTGTTGCATCATATCGTCAGTAATTTGCAAATCAAAGTTTCCACGAAGACAGCCGTCCGACTCCTTTGGACCAGCAAGCGTGTAACCGTCTTGCACGTAAATATCTTCAAAACAAATTGTTCTACTTTTATAATATGACATACTAAACACCTATAATCAATTTGATAGTAGCTATTGCGAACGCAAAAAATACACCGTTTACAATTACCGGACCTGCTACAAGAAACATTTTTGCACCAATGCCGTAAATAAAACCTTCGGTTTTGAACTCCATTGCCGGTGACACCACCGCATTAGAAAATCCTGTAATTGGTATTGTCGAGCCAGCACCTGCAAAACGCCCTATACGATCGTAAACGCCAAAGCCCGTAAGCATTGCAGCAAGCAAAATGAGTGTCGACGAAGCCAACGTGGACGACTGCTGCTTATCAAAGCCAAGCTGTGTATACAGCTCGATAAAAACTTGCCCTATTACGCAAATTGTTCCGCCGATCACAAAAGCCCAAAACATATTTTTGAAGTGTGATGATTTGGGCGACTTTTCAAAAACGTAACTTTTATAATTATCTTTTGTTATTTGGTCAAAATTGGTTGTTTTTGTCACGTTGACTCTCCTTAAATATAAAGCATTGTTCTTTTTCGTCGATGTTTTTGTCGATTTTTTCAGTAACGATAGTTTTCATACGCCAAGTATGAGCTTAAATGCAAACAAATAAACAAAAAAGACGAAAAAACAAATTGTTTTTCGCCTTTATCAACTTTTATTAAACTCGTCACGCAATTTTGCTATTATTTTGTTTTCAAGTCGTGATACTTGAACCTGAGAAACTCCCAACATTTTGGCAATTTCGCCCTGGGTCATATCACGATAGTAACGCAAAATTACTATTTTTTGCTCACGAGGAGTAAGTTTTGTTAGCATATCTTGTAAAATAACCTTGTCCACAAGCTTTTTGTCCGAATCATCCTGCAGTTTTTCTAGAAGTTGGGTAGTTTTGTCGTCGCCGTCGTTAGCTTTTTCATATATAGATACTGGCATTTTGCCACTTTCCATCGCAAAAACAACGTCACTGGCATCAACACCAAACTCAGCAGCTAGTTGCTCTACCGTTGGCGATATGCCCGTTTGCGTTTTGACTGTATCTATATATTGATTTATCCTGTAGCACAACGTCTTTGTGGAGCGTGACACCTTTACGTAGCCGTCGTCACGCATAAAACGCTTGACTTCGCCTAAAATCATAGGCACAGCATAGGTGGAAAAGCGCACGTTGTACTGCACAGAAAAATTTTTGACTGCCTTTATCAACCCAATGCTACTTATTTGGAATAAGTCGTCGTATTCGACATTTTTGCCCACGTAACGCTTAATTACGCTTTTGAT
Source organism: Clostridia bacterium (assembly GCA_045631385.1). GTDB lineage: Bacteria > Bacillota > Clostridia > Christensenellales > CAG-314 > RGIG5495. The sequence continues at coordinate 1,449 of JAZQUN010000145.1, read as the reverse complement.
AAGGGGTGTGTTTTCCTGCACAAGCGTGGCAAGGGCATCGTCATCTCCCTGCTGGACTTTTTCTATTAGTTGCATCGTTTCTTGATGGGATAGCATTAGTCTTGCTCCCCTTTTGCAAAGGTTTTGACCAAAGTCACCGTTGTTTTGCCAATTGCAGAACACACGTTTACACTATCACAAAAAGCCTTCATTACGGTAAAGCCCATGCCGGAGCGCTCGCCTGTAGATACCGTAGTAAAAAACGGTTGCATGGCTTGATCTACGTTGTCGATACCGCGTCCAAAATCGGTGACAGTAACCGTCACGACGCTTCCACAAAGGGTGCAATCTATCAATATTTCCCCTTGCTGTTCGTTGCGGTATCCATGCACTATGCAGTTAGTTACCGCTTCGGATACGGCAGTTTTGATATCGTCAATTTCTTCCAGTGTAGGATTTAGCTGCGTACAAAAAGCTCCAACTACGCTGCGCGCAAAGGACTGATTGCGCGATTGGGCTAAAATTGTTAGTTTCATATGGTTGTCTACGTTCATTGTTGTTGCTCCGTTTATATTTTAGTAAATATTTGATAGATTCCGGACATATTAAGAATTTTGTCTACTGTTCGTGACGGATTTTTGATATACATTTGGCATACATCCTTTAGTAGCTTGTAACGTGTTAGCAACAAACCTATACCCGTGCTATCCATAAAGGTAAGCCTAGACATATCAAAAATTACGGCGTTGAAGCCACCACGCGTCAAGTTTTTGTCCAGTTGCTCCTTGACAACGTGCGACGAATGCTCGTCCAATTCGCCGATTAGCTTTACTACTACGGCGTTTCCTTGCATGGCAAAACATACTTGCATCTTGTTGCACCCCCTTGTGTAGCATTGTAGTTGTAATACGACGATAAATTTTGTAAAAGGTTGTCAAAATTGAGTCTTTTTTGAAAAATGCCACCACTTTATCAATTTGAAAGAAGACAAAATTTATTTTTGTGAGAAATTGCAAAAATTATTAAAAAAAATGCAAAAATGTTGATTAAATTTGTTGACAATTCGTGCAAAATATAGTAAATTATATAGGCTGATGTTGTTCATCGGGGTGTAGCGCAGTTGGTAGCGCGCATGGTTTGGGACCATGATGTCGCCTGTTCGAGTCGGGTCACCCCGACCACAACTCAAAATGGGCCATTAGCTCAGTTGGTTAGAGCAACCGGCTCATAACCGGTCGGTCCTAGGTTCAAGTCCTAGATGGCCCACCACAAAACATAATTAATTTGGCCTGGTAGTTCAGATGGTTAGAACGCTAGCCTGTCACGCTAGAGGTCGAGGGTTCGAGTCCCTTCCAGGTCGCCATTTTTTTATGCCTCGGTAGCTCAGTCGGTAGAGCAGGGGACTGAAAATCCCCGTGTCGGTGGTTCGATTCCGCCCGGAGGCACCAAATGCGGGAGTGGCTCAGTGGT
>JAZQUN010000144.1:0-4237 GCA_045631385.1 Clostridia bacterium | reverse complement strand
GTTCTTGTCTTCCTAAGACCGCTTGGCCTCCGACTTGTTGTTGCCTTCGGTTTCTTTGCTAATTACACCCTTTGCTTCTAGCAAATTAAATGCTCGGATGGCGTTTGATACGTCGTCGCAAATGGCAAATGAACTGCCTTCAGTAACCGGTGTGCCAGATGTGGCCTTTCCGTAGTAGATTCCTAGTGGTTCGTAATGGACTTTGCAAGTAGCAAACAGTTTGGTAGAGCCAGCATAGGTGTTTAGATAAGGAACGTGTTGGAAGTAGTTTGCATCAAAGTCACCGTTGGCAACCGAGTCGTTTTGAATAGTCCAGTCAAGTACCGTTACCTTCAATGTCCAACCTTGTTGCTCAAGCAAAGGCTTGACACACTCGTTTAGCACTTGCGCGTGAGGGATATCCGATGCGCAAACTCTAATTGTCTTTTCGGAGTTGCCACAACCAGCAAAAACTCCACAAGTCAACGTTACTACTAACGCCAAAATAATTGCTACTGCTAATTTAACTAACTTTTTCATATTTGTTCCCCCTTTTTATTTAGCAACCTTTCGTTTATCTATTTTCTTTGCGACAAAAAGTCCCAATTCTTGTATGCCTTGAACTATCAACACCGTTAGCACTATCAACACCCAAAACAGAATTGATTTCATGTAGTCACCCGTGTGTCTAGTGTAGTAGGTGTAAATGCCGGAAATTAATCCACCTGCTCCTATGTTGTAGGCAAATGATGTGTACCCTAGCACACTTACAGCAACCACTGCAACGCCTGTCACAAGGGAAGCGCGCGCTTCGGGAAGCAAAACTTTTGTTACAATTTGATAGTTTGTTGCACCCAACGCCTTTGCGGCTTCTATTTTGCCCGTAGATACTTCTGCTAGAGATTGCTCTACCATACGTGCAACAAATCCAAATGCACAAATAGTAAGCGGAATAAGTATCGTATACCACTCGCCTGTGCCCCTTTCAAATATTGCTCTGGTAACTGGTATGCACAAAACAATTACGATAAGGCAAGGTATTGAGCGTAAAATGTTGACAACAACTCCTGCAAGGGTGCTAATCCAGCCACAAGGCTTGAGACCTGTCTTTTTTGTTACGTTTAGTAGCACTCCAAACGGAAGTCCCAAAACGTAGGCAAACAACGTTGCAATAAGCGTTGTACCTATAGTTTCTAAAACCATTGTTAGTATATCAATAAAGGGCATCGCTATCTACCTCCTCAAATAAAACGTTTTCACGTGTTAGGTAATCGGTAAGCTTGGTTATATCTTGACTGTAGTTAGGCAAACGGAATATAATTTGTCCGCAAATTTGGTCGTTGATAAGCTTGGTTTCGGCGTACATTATCGAAACGGAAATTTTTAGATCGGTAATGACATTTGCTACGATAGGTTTGTCAATTTCACCTGGGAACATCAATTTGACAAATTTTTCACCCTTGATGCCCGTATTTACGTGTCCAGAATAAATAAGCTTTTTCGCTACGTCACTTGTTGGCTTCAAGAAAACGTCTTGTACGTAGCCACTAGTGACAATGCTGGAGTTATCCAAAATGGCAACCTTGTTACAAATTGCTTCAATCACACTCATTTGGTGCGAAATCATCACTATTGTAAGACCCAACCTTTTGTTCAATGATTTGAGCAACTCCAAAATGGACTGCGTTGTTTCGGGATCTAGTGCCGACGTTGCTTCATCGCAAAGCAAAACCTTTGGGTTGGTTGTAAGCGCTCTTGCAATAGCCACCCTTTGTTGCTGACCGCCCGACAGTTGCGATGGGTACGAGTTTTCTCTATCTTGCAAACCAACAAGTTCCAGTAGTTCGCGGACGCGCTTTTCCGCTTGTGCCTTTGGAGTGACTGCAAGCTCTAGCGGAAATCTTACGTTTTCTAATACGGTACGTTGCTCTAGCAGGTTGAAACTTTGAAAAATCATACCAATATTGCGACGAATTTCTAGCAAACGTTTAGATGAAACGGTGGTCAAATCTTCGCCGTCAATAACTACTTGTCCTTCCGTTGGACGCTCTAGCAAATTGATGCATCTAACAAGCGTGCTTTTTCCAGCGCCAGATAGACCAATGATGCCATATATGTCGCCGTCTTCAATGGTAAGGTTGATGTTTTGCAATGCAACAACCGGCGAATTTTTGGATTTGAATGTTTTTCCTAGATTGATTAGTTGTATCATAATTGTTCCTTTTGAAAAAAAAGTATAAAAAAACGCTCGGGCTAAATATAACCCGAGCGAATGACGTTGACTGTCGCGATTAAAAGAGCAACGCGAAGTCCCCACGCATTTCTGCTCGGGTTGAAAACATTCGCATCATCATGTTAGTTGCTCTGAAAATCATATTGTTCTCCTAAATAAATATAGTCTATTTTACAACGCTTTTATTCGCTTGTCAATTCCTTTTTTAATTTTTTGCGTTATATTAGGTGTTATTTGTGCAAAATTTAGTTCAATTTGTCGCAAATTTGTTGCACTACGCTTTCGGCATTACCATTAGCATCTACCACAACGTTGGCGTAACTAGCGTACAAATTGTTGCGTCTAGCCATAAATTGTGCAAGTTGAGTTTCGTCTTTGTTGTCGTGCAATGGTCTTGCAGTTGTGCCAAGTCGCAACAGACACGTATCCAAATCAACGTTGAGCCACACCACAGTGGTGTTGTGCGCAAGCAAATTGAAGTTTGTATTTTCTACCGCACCACCGCCACATGCAATTACTGTGTTTGTTGTAGGCAAGGTAGCGAGAAGTTGATTTTCCAACGCTCTAAACTGTTGCTCGCCGTCGTTGAACAACTGTGATATGCTTTTGCCATGTGTTTCTTCTAGCAGTTGATCACAGTCAACAAAACTACAACCTAGCCTGCTTGCCAAGATTTTTCCAACGGTGGTTTTGCCTGCTGTGGCAAATCCAATAAGTGCTATGCTTTTCATTTGCTTAACCTATCCACCAAAAAAGCAATGCCGTCAAAGTAGCTTTGCTCCTTTTTGCCGTAAAACTTTGCCGCAACAACGTCTTGCAGTACGTCGATTTTTCTAAAGTCTTCACGCTCCATGATGTTGGACAAGTGCACTTCTACCACAGGGATAGACATACACTCGATAGCATCGCGCAATGCGTAGCTGTAGTGAGTATACGCGCCAGGATTAAACAACACGCCGTCGCACTTAGTCTTGTGCAAAACGTTTACTAAATTGCCTTCGCAGTTATCGTTGGCAAACACCACTTTTGCACCGAGTTGCTTTGCATAATCTTTGACCTTGTTGTTTAGTTTCTTTAGTGTCAACGTGCCGTAAACTTGAGCATCACGTTTGCCTAGCATATCCAAATTTACACCGTTTAGAACCAAAATTTTCATTGTATTTCCCCTAAAAATTGTTGATAAGTTACTTGTGGCTCTAGCCCTGTCCACAATTCAAAACTGCGTTTGCCCTGATAAAACAACATTGCCAGTCCGTCAATTACCAACAAGTTGCTTTGCTTTGCCTTTTGCAATAATGCGCTTGGTTGCTTGTACTCGGCACTAAACACGAATTGTGCCGTAGATGGTATTTCAAAGTCGCTTTCCATCTGGCATGGAGGCAAAAAGCTTAATACTCCATCGATGTTAGATAGTGTGTAATCAATACCAAAGTGTTGATGCATTTGCTCTGCCTTGCTTGCCGTTCGGTTGATGATGTTTACCCTTGCGCCCTGTTGCAACAGGCTTTCTACTGCACTAAACGCCGCGCCACCTGCACCCAAAACAAGCAAATTTGCACCTTTGATCTTTACGCCTGCATTTACCAAAGCATCTACTACGCCAGCACCATCGGTTGACGTTGCAAAGTCCTTGCCAATGGTGTTTACGGTTGGCACTCCGTATCGTGATGCCGCAAGCGGTTTGTATGGAGCAGTTACGTTTGCTCCGTCTAGGCTGTCGATAGCCGCAAATACGCTGCTTTCTTCCACGTTTAGTAGTTGATAGGACAAATCTATACCTACGCTTTTGGCAAACAACGTATGTAACTTTGGTGAAAGGCTGTTGCATACGTTACCACCCACCAAGCCCAATTTGATTGGTTTGACTCCCACTAATTGCAAAAATTGTGGACATGATACGTCAATGCAAGCGTGATTGTCTATCGTTGCACCATTGCTGTAGGCTGCTAGACACAACCCGCTCATTGCCAAACGGTGATCGCTAAATGTGGTTACAAGTCGGAGGCCAAGCGGTCTTAGGAAGAC
>JAZQUN010000143.1:0-6795 GCA_045631385.1 Clostridia bacterium | reverse complement strand
GACCGCTTGGCCTCCGACTTATGCCTGTTGCTTGCTTAAGCTCTTTTACAAGTTGCCAGCTGTTGAAAGCATCCAAAAAGTTGATGTAACCTGGTTTGCCGTTTAGCACTTGAATTGGAAGTTCACTTCCGTCGTTCATGTAAATACGAGATGGTTTTTGGTTTGGGTTGCAACCATATTTAAGTTGATATTCGTGCATCGTTGTTGCTCTCCTTGATTTAGTTGTTTTTGTTGATCATTACATTACTAATTTCGCCTGTAGTAACGTTGGTGTATCTTACGTACAAGCTGATTTTATTGTTTGCGTTTAGTGCAGACCAAAGCTTTGTTGCAAATTGGTCAATATCGTTTTCGGTTGCAACTCTTTCCGGCTCGCCAACAAAGGTTGGGATTGGGTTTCCATCGGTAACGTAAGTGTGGATGAAGTGTCCTAGCCCATTGACTGCTGGGTACTCAAAGGTTTGACGTGCACAAGCACTACCCTTTTCGTCAATAGACTTCAAAATGCTCATTTGGTAGGTAAAGTCGCCCTTATCAAAGGTTACCATACCACTGATGCGTGGGGTAAAGTTGGGGAAATCTGGCTCGAACTGACGGCTACGCAATGCCTCTGCAAAACCCTTGCCTTGCTCCAAACCTTCGTACACGGTATCCGTTTGGTCGCCGTTGGTAACAATTAGATTGTTGTTGTACTTACGGATTGGTGAGTAGATGATCAAGCTTGGATCTTCTACCTTGCTTGCGTCAAATGGGTGGATGATTACTTCCTCGCCATTTTCCACAAATACACGGTTTCTGCTGTTTTCGCTACGTCCCATAATGAAATATGCTACTACGTTGTTTGTGCCGTCTGGCGTTTTGCCAATTACGATACCACGGCCTACGTAGGGGTTATCTTTGATTAGGTTTGCAATGTCGTTGATTTGATAAACGTTCATGTCAGTTCTCCTGTAAAATTTGTTTTGATACTTTTTGTACTGCCTGTGGCAAAATTTTCCACTCGGCAATTTTCATTACACGTTGTTGAAGGCTTTCTGCTGTGTCGCATGGACGAATAGCAACGGCCTTTTGCATGATGATTTTGCCACCGTCGGGTATTTCGTTTACAAAGTGCACCGTTGCACCAGTAACCTTTACTCCGTACTTAAGCGCTTCTTCGTGCACCTTAAGTCCGTAGTAGCCCTTGCCGCAAAATGATGGAATTAGCGACGGATGCACGTTGATGATTCTGTCACGATAAGCACTGATAAAGTGTGGGCTGAGTATGGACAAAAATCCTGCTAGCACCACCAAATCGATGGAATACTTGTTGAACAATGCCAAAATTGCATCTTCAAATTCCGTTTGACCTGCGTAATCCTTTTTTAGTACCGTGGCGCTGTCAATTCCGTTGTTTTTGGCACGCTCCAAGGCGTAGGCACCTTGCTTGTTGGATACCACAAGCACAATTTTGCCATCCTTGATGATGCCACTATTTTGTGCGTCAATTAGCGCTTGCAAATTGGTGCCACCACCAGATACAAGCACTGCTACGTTGACTTGTTTGTTTGTTGCTGTCATGGCTGCTCCCAATTAGTTGATTGTTACCTTTTCTTCGCTTGCAACAATTTTGCCTACTACGTAAGCATCTTCGCCGTTTGCACGCAAAATTTCTAGCGCCTTGTCAACGTCCTTTGCGTCAACAACGATGCTCATACCTACACCCATGTTGAAGGTGTTGAACATATCTCTTTCGTCAATGTTGCCTTCGCTTTGGATAAGCTTGAAGATTGGCAAAACCTTGACGTCTGCTTTGTTGATTACTACGCCAAGACCATCTGGGATGGAGCGTGGCATATTTTCGTAAAAACCACCACCTGTGATGTGGGAAATACCCTTGACTGTTACTTGTTCCAAAAGTGCAAGAACGCTCTTTACGTAAATTTTGGTTGGAGTAAGCAACGTTTCGCCAAGGCTTTTGCCGTCAAGCTCTGCTCTTGGAGCTTTTAGGTCGCACTTTTCTACGTCAAATACCTTGCGCACAAGTGAAAAACCGTTGGAGTGTACGCCACTACTTGGCAAAGCAATCATTACGTCGCCTGCTGCCATCTTGGAGTTGTCTACAACCTTGGATTTATCTACGATACCTACTGCAAAGCCTGCTAGGTCGTACTCGTCAATTGGGTAGAAGCCTGGCATTTCGGCTGTTTCGCCACCGATAAGCTGTGCACCACTTTGTACGCAACCTTCGCAAACGCCCTCTACAATGGATGCAATTTTTTCTGGAACGTTTTTGCCACAAGCAATGTAATCTAGGAAAAACAATGGCTTTGCGCCACAGCAAATTACGTCGTTGACACACATTGCAACACAGTCGATACCAACGGTGTTGTGCTTGTCCATCAAAAATGCCATCTTAAGTTTGGTGCCTACGCCGTCTGTACCAGATACTAGTACAGGGTGAGTGTAGCCAGCAAGGTCCAACTCGAACAAGCCACCAAAGCCGCCGATATCTGTTGCCTTGCCACCTACTACGGTGCGGGCAATGTGCTTTTTCATAAGCTCTACTGCTTTGTAGCCGGCTGTAATATCTACGCCTGCTGCTGCGTAACTATCTGATCTGGATTTATTCATAAAACTATTCTCCTTGTGTATTCGTGATTATTCTTTGCCTGTCCAACAGTATGTGCAAAGCTTGCATGGCTCGATGCCGATTGCCTTTTTAAGCCCTTCGATTGTTTGGAATTCCAAACTGTCAAAGCCAAACTTTTCGCAAATGGATTTGCGAAGTGCCTTGCCGCGCGCTGTGTTGCCATCGCTGTACTCTTCTAGATACTTCAAACCCTCTTCGCCCTCTAGCTCTACAACTACGCGTCTAGCAAGCAACTCCATATCGCTTGTTACACGGGTAAAGTTGAGGTACTTGCAGCCATACATAATTGGTGGGCAAGCACTACGCATATGAACCGACTTTGCTCCGTTGTTTTTCAAAAAGTCTACCGTTTCCTTAAGCTGTGTGCCACGGACAATGCTGTCGTCTACAAACAACAAATCCTTGTCCTTGATAAGCTCGTGCACGGCAATTTGCTTCATCTTGGCAATTTTGCTGCGAGCCTCGGCATTGGATAGCAAAAAGCTGCGTGCCCAAGTTGGCGTGTATTTGATATATGGACGCGCAAAAGGCACTTTGCTTTCGTTTGCGTAACCAATTGCGTGACTGATGCCCGAATCCGGTACACCACAAGCATAGTCTAGATGGATGTTTGCAAGCAGCTCTTGATCGTTTTGTGCCATGATTTTGCCGTTTTCGTAACGCATAAGCTCCACGTTGACACCCTCGTAGTTGCTGTTTGGATAGCCGTAGTACGTCCACAAGAATGAACACATACGCATTTCGTCCGTTGGAGGTGCTAGCTGTGTTACGCCATCGGCTGTGATTTGCGCAATTTCCGAAGGGCCAAGCTCCAAGTAGTCGTCAAAGCCCATCTTTTTGTATGCAAAGGACTCAAAGGCAACGGCGTAGCCGTCGTCTTCGATACTCTTGCCCAAAAGCACAGGCACACGGCCATAGCGGTCACGAGCAACAATCAAAGTGCCGTCATCCTTTAGTATCAAAATGGAGCAGGTGCCGTCGATTACGCTTTGCGCAAAACGGATGCCGTCTACAAAGTTTTCCTTTTGACCAATTAGCGCACCGACAATTTCCGTGCAGTTGACAATGCTACCACTCATGGAGTTGAAGTGTCCACCTGTGGTAGAAAAGTAATCACTAATTAGCTGCTCGGCATTGATGATGCGTCCAACAACGCAAATAGCGTAGGTGCCTAGACGGCTGCGCATAAGCAATGGTTGTGGATCGTAGTCAGAAATGATACCAATTGCCGAATTTCCCTTCATTTCGTCCAAGACGTGCTCGAACTTGGTTCTGAAAGGGGAATTTTCTAGATTGTGAATTTGGCGTTGCAAGCCTAGCTCGCTGTCGTAGACTGCCATACCACCACGTCTTGTACCCAAGTGGGAGTGATAGTCAACGCCAAAAAATACTGATTGTACGCAATCCTTTTTGGATGCGATACCAAAAAAACCACTCATTTGTACACCTTAATTACTTTGCAAAAAACAATTTGGACAACGTCATTGGATCTACGTATTCGCCATCCTTGTATACACGCATATTGCCAGATGCAATTTCGTCGATTAGCATTACGTTGCCATCTTTGTCGTAACCAAATTCAAACTTGATATCGTACAAAACAAGGCCCTTTTCTAGCAAATCGTCAGCAACGATTTTGGTGATTTTTTGTGTCATTTCCTTCAAATCGTCGTATTGCTTTGCTGTCATTACGCCAAGGTCTACTAGGCCGTCCTTTGTTACTAGTGGATCGCCCTTTTCGTCGTTTTTGAAGGTTGTTTCTACGTATGCTGGCAAATCTGCACCAAGCTCTACGTAGTCGCTGTAACGACGGTAGAAGCTACCTACTGCCTTGTGACGACAGATTACTTCCAAGCCCTTGCCAAATACGCTTGCAGGCAAAACTTCCATTGTGGTGTTTGCTAGGTCTGCAGATACGTAGTGTGTCAAAATACCTGCTTGGTTTACCTTTTCGAAAAAGTAGATAGACATGCGCAAATTAACGTCGCCAACGCCGTCGATTGTTAGTCCAACGCTGTTTTCGCCTGGATCAAACACGCCGTCTTTGCCGGTGCAGTCATCTTTGAATTTTAGTAGGTAGTTGCCGTTTTCTAGTGCGAATACGTCTTTGGTTTTGCCGGTGTAAACAAGTTTAGTCATAGTTATATTCTCCTTAATTGATTTTAAATTTATTTAAGCTTTGCAAGGATTGCTGCATCCTTTTGCAAAACGGTTTGTCTGTCGCTTTCGCGTTTGTCTGCAAGCTTTTGCGCCAACGCGCTGTCGCTTACTGCAAGTATTTGGATGGCAAGCAACGCTGCGTTTGCACCACCATCAATTGCCACTGTTGCTACGGGGATTCCACTTGGCATTTGTACTGTTGCTAGCAACGCATCTAGGCCGTCTAGGTTGGTGGATTTGCAAGGTACGCCAATGGTTGGCAAAATTGTACGTGCTGCTATTGCACCTGCTAGGTGTGCTGCCATACCTGCAAAGCAAATTACTGCACCAAATCCGTTGGCCTGCAAGCTATCTGCAAATGCGCCTGCTTCGACAGGTGTACGATGCGCCGAATAAACGTGCGCTTCGTACTGAACGCCAAATTTATCCAACACGTCGGTTGCTTTTTTTACTACGGGTACGTCGCTGTCGCTACCCATGATGATTGCTACTTTCTTCATATATCCTCCAAAAAATTGTTGTAAAAAACAAAAGGGCGCACTTACGGTATGTTGTAAGTGTGCCCAGACGGTCGACTGTATCCAAAGCATCCGTTCCCCGTGGTTACCCACTAATCCGTCAGTTGCGGACGCTCGTTTTAACTATGTTAATATATTAACATTTATACTTTGTTTTGTCAACGAAGTAACTGTTAAAACTTGGATTTTTTTTGACAATTTGCGACACACTTACTAGATTTAGTTTACACTGTACAACAACTTACCGTAAGTTGGGAAAGGCCAGTCTGTTTCCGGACAGATTGCTTCCAATTTGTCGGCAGTTTCTCTTAACAAATTCATAGTTGAGATTACTTGTTCCTTGACGAAAAGCGCTGCCGCTTCGTGGTCGCTTGATTGTGTTTTTGTTACCAAATTTTCCAATCTTTCGGAGTATCTTGCTAGATCCACCAAAAGTTGAGTAATTTTGTTGATTTTGTTTTGCTCGTACGTTGCAGGCAACTCTAGACGAACTTTGCTGCGTGCAATTTTAGCAAGGGTTAGTAGATATTTTTCTACTGCTGGGGCAATTTCCTTGTTGACCATTTCTACCATTGTCAACGCTTCTACCGTTACTGTCTTGCAGTAGCCTTCTAGCAAGATATCCTTACGTGCTACAAGTTCACGCTTGCTGAATACAGCGTGCTTTTCGAACAAGGCAACGTTTTTATCAAGTGTCAAACATGGGATAGCATCTGCTGTGGTTGGCAAGCACAAAAGTCCGCGACGTTGTGCTTCTTCCTTCCACTCTTCCGAGTAGTTGTTGCCGTTGAAGATGATTCTGCCGTGCTTTTCAAACGTTTCCTTTACAAGAACCGCTAGTTCGCTAGAGAAATCTGCTGCACCTTCCAAGCGGTCGGCAAATTGACTCAAGCTTTCTGCAACGATGGTGTTGATAACTGTGTTTGGATCGGTAATGGAGAAGGAACTTCCTGGCATACGGAACTCAAACTTGTTACCAGTAAACGCAAATGGGGACGTGCGGTTGCGGTCGGTTGCGTCCGTTGGAATTGCAGGCAAAGTGTCTACGCCAATGTTCATACGGCGCTTTGTTTGTGTCTTTGCTACTTCACCAACAACGATGGCGTTGATTACTTCTTCCAAGTCACTACCAACAAACATGCTGATGATGGCTGGTGGTGCTTCGTGTCCGCCAAGACGACAGTCGTTACCCGCTGTTGCTACCGTTGTACGCAAAAGGTCTTGGTACTCGTCTACTGCCTTGACAACAGATGCGAAGAACAACAAAAATTGTGCGTTGTCTTGTGGTGTTGCACCTGGCTCGAACAAGTTGATATCGGTATTTGTCAACAAACTCCAGTTGTTGTGCTTACCACTACCGTTGATACCTTCGAATGGCTTTTCGTGTAGTAGGCAAGACATGCCAAGTTTGTCTGCAACCTTTTTAAGCACTTCCATTGTAAGTTGGTTTTGGTCGCAAGCTTTGTTTGTTTCGGTGTAGGCAGG
>JAZQUN010000142.1:0-4670 GCA_045631385.1 Clostridia bacterium | reverse complement strand
CAGCAAATTCAAAGTGATTTGGATGGGCTTGACAGTTGCGACACCGTTGCCTTTGACGACTGCATATTTTCCGTTGCACGCAGTAGCTTTTGGACGGTTGCTCCCAACGTAAAGTTTTTCGACTGTGCCGATAGCATGGCAAGCGTGCTGTTCAAAAACAAAAAGTTGCGCCAAAAAAACGGAACGCCCAGCTATTCTCAACATTTTTGGGACAAAACGGGCAAAACCGAGCAAATTTTTAATAAAATTTTGCAAAAAATTTACAAACCCTATTGAAATTTGTTTCTTTTTACTTTATAATAAATACAAGTTGTTTTGCAGGCGACTTGCTTGCAAAGTTACAAAAAACAAATGTAGGAGTAAATTTATTATGGGCACATTAGCAAACAACGTAAAAAACGTAGCACTTATTGGCCACGGTGGCGAAGGTAAAACAACACTTGCCGAAGCAATCTTGTTCAACGCAAAGGTAATTGACCGTCAAGGTCGCACAGACGATGGCAACACAACTATGGATTTCACAGCAGAAGAAATTGCAAAGAAGATTTCCATCAGTATGGCAGTTGCGCATTGCACTCACCAATGCGAATTCGGTATGGCAAAGTTCAACCTTTTGGATACACCTGGCTTTTTTGATTTCGAAGGCGAAATGCGCCTTGCATTGAGTGCTGCAGATAGCGCGTTGGTTGTATCTGGTCTAGGTGGCTCTGTATCCGTAGGTACCGAAAAGGCTTTGGATTACTGCATCAAACACAGCATCCCAGCAATTTTGTTCCTAAACGGCACAGATAAAGAAAACGCAGATTACCTTGGCACACTAAACGCATTGAAGGATAAGTACACAACAAAAATTGCTCCAATGCAAATTCCAATCATGGAAAACAACAAGATGGTTGGTTACGTAAACGTACTAACAGGTAAAGCGTACAAATTTGATAAAGACAAGGAAGTTAGATATCAAGTAGATATGCCAGCAAACCTAGCAGGCGAATACGAAGAACTTAAAAACAAACTTGTAGAGTCCGCTGCAGAAAGCGACGACGAAATGATGATGCGCTACTTTGATGGCGACACGTTTACAACAGACGAAATCATCGCCGGCGTTAAAAAGGGTGTATTGGCAGGCAGCTGTATCCCAGTACTAGCAGGTTCTGCTGTATGTAACAAGGGTGTTATCAACCTAATGGACGAAATGGTAAGCTTGCTTCCAAGTGCAGCAGATGCTCCAGCAGCTACAGGTAAGGATGCAAACGGCAACGCAGTAGAAGTTGTTTGCGACGAAGACAAACCAGCAGTAGTACAAGTATTTAAGACAATCGTAGACCCATTCTACGGCAAACTTTCTTTGATCAAAGTTTTGTCCGGCAAAGTAAAGGTTGGTATGACCTTGAAAAACGTAAACAAAGATTCCGAAGAAAAAATTGGTTCTTTGTTCTTTGTAAAGGGCAAAAAGCAAGAGCCAACTGATATCGTTGTTGCAGGCGACATCGGTGCTATTGCAAAGCTATCCAACACATCTACAGGCGACACACTTTGCGCAGCTAACAACCTAGTAGAAGTTGACGCAGTAGTATTGCCAAAGCCAGTATTCTCTATGGCAGTTTACGCAGCGAAGAAGGGCGACGAAGACAAGATCTTCTCCGGCTTGAAGCGTCTACAAGAAGAAGACAACTCCTTTACAGTTACTAAAAACGAAGAAACAGGCGAAATGCTACTAAACGGTGTTGGCGAAACTCAACTTGACGTTTTGTGCAAAAAGCTAGAAAACAAATTTAAAGTAGAAGCAGTTTTGACAGAACCACGCATTGCATACCGCGAAACTATCAAAAAGATGGTAGAAGCAGAAGGTAAACACAAAAAGCAATCTGGTGGTGCAGGTCAATACGGTCATTGCAAAATTAAGTTTAGCCCATATGCCGAAGGCGACTTCTTGTTTGTTGACAGCGTAGTAGGTGGTACAGTTCCACGTCAATTTATCCCAGCAGTAGAAAAGGGTCTAATCGAGTGCTTGCCTCACGGCGTACTTGCAGGTTACCCAATGGTAGGTCTTCGTGCAGAGTTGTACGATGGTAGCTCTCACCCAGTAGACAGTAAGGAAATCGCCTTCAAGATGGCAGCATCCATTGCATACAAAGAAGGTTGTGCAAAGGCTAACCCAACAATTTTGGAACCTATCTACACACTTCAAATCACAGTTCCAGAAAACTACCTAGGCGACATTTTGGGCGACATGAACAAACGTCGTGGTCGTATCTTGGGTATGGAAAGTGTCGAAGGCAACCAAGTTATCAGTGCCGAAGTTCCACTTGGCGAAATTGTTAAATACGCTACAGATTTGCGTAGTATGACACAAGGTCGCGGTAGCTACGAACTAGAGTTCACTCGCTACGAAGAAGTACCTGCTACATCTATTCCAAAGATCGTAGAAGATGCTAAAAAGTTTGCTGAAGCAGAGTAATTTTTCAACTAAACACCACAAGGGACAAGCGTTTTTGCTTGTCCCTTTTTATCTGTCAAAAATCACGTTGATAGGGGGACATTATGCAAAAAACACGCTTTTTTTATGCAAAAAGGCAACAAAAAAGCGAGAAACGCTAGTGTTTTCTCGCTTACGTGTTGATAGATTACTTGTCGGTTGTTTAGTCCTTTTTTGCAGGATGCCTTCGTAGAGTACACTTTGCTAGATACTGCAATTTTTTCTTTGTTTGGGGCAAACAGCGAAAAGTTGAATTTTGTTTTTGTTTTGTTAATTACAAATTTTTCCATAAGTTCAGCTCCCCTTATCTAAAGTGTAGTTACATTGTGCCACCTTTTTTAACAAAAATAAATACTCTTTTCCAACTTTGTTGCAAAAAAAGATTAAAATATTTATTTTAATAAAGTGTTTATTATTGACAAAACTCCAAATTGTTGCTAATATATAAATATATTCTTTAAGTCGATACGAGATATTGACAAGATACCAACCCAAAAACCGTATTTTCAGGCATGGCTAACCAGTACTATGCCGTACTTTTGTTAGGTCTTGTCAACTTGTTGACAAGGCTTTTTTTGCAAAAAGGGGTTAAATATGGAAAAACTTTTGCTAAACTTCACAGTAGATAGTCAACTTGCTTCCAAATTGGTGGCTAATTTTGACTTGTCTCAATTTAACGACCCATCATATACACTTGTTCCCGGCTTCATCGACGTTCATGTCCATTTGAGAGAGCCGGGTTTTTGCTACAAAGAAACCATCGAAACAGGCACAAAGGCGTGTGCAAGGGGCGGTTACACGGCAGTTTGCTCCATGCCAAATCTAAATCCTGTACCAGATAGTCCAGGCAACTTGCAAGTGCAACTTGATGCCATAAATAAAGATGCCGTAATCAACGTCTATCCATACGGCGCAATTACAGTAGGGCAAAAGGGCGAGCAACTTGCCGACCTAGAAGGTATGATGCAAGCCTTTGCTTTTAGTGACGACGGCAGAGGCGTGCAAAGTGACGAAATGATGGAGCAAGCCATGCTAACAGCAAAAAGGCTAGGTAAAGTAATCGTTGCCCATTGCGAAGTTAACGATTTGCTAAAAGGTGGCTACATCCACGAAGGCAACTATGCAAAAAGTCACGGCCACAAGGGTATCTGCAGCGAAAGTGAGTGGGCACAAGTGGCACGCGACTTGAAACTGGTGGAAAAAACCGGTGTCAGCTACCACGTTTGCCACGTATCCACCAAGGAAAGTGTCGAGTTGATAAGACAAGCCAAGGCAAAAGGACTTGACGTCACTTGCGAAACCGCACCACATTACCTAGTAATGTGCCAAGACGATTTGCAAGAAGATGGCCGTTTCAAAATGAACCCACCTTTGAGAGATAAGGCCGACCAAGAAGCGCTTATCCAAGGCGTGATGGATGGCACAATCGAAATGATCGCCACCGACCATGCACCACACAGCGCCGAAGAAAAGTCCCGCGGGCTATCGGGTAGTGCATTTGGTATAGTAGGTATCGAAACAGCCTTTTCCGTTATGTACACACACTTTGTCAAGACAGGCAAAATGACAATGGAGCATCTGCTCAACCTACTAGTGTACAACGCGCGCAAGCGTTTCAATTTGCCACTAGGAAACGACTTTTCCATCTGGAAACTAGACGAACAGTTTGTCGTAGATCCAGCACAGTTTTTGTCAAAAGGCAAGGCTACTCCTTTTGAAAACCACACCCTTTACGCAGTCAACTATCTAACGGTAGTAGACGGCAAGGTAGCCTACAAAAAAGAAAATTAAGTTCACGCATAGGAGAAATACAAACAATGCCAAAAAGAACAGACTTGAAAAAAATCCTTATTATCGGCTCTGGTCCAATCGTAATCGGTCAAGCAGCCGAGTTTGACTACGCAGGCACACAAGCATGCTTGGCTTTGAAAGAAGAAGGCTACGAAGTAGTGCTTGTCAACAGCAACCCTGCAACCATCATGACGGATACAACCATTGCAGACAAAGTCTACATGGAGCCACTTACACTAGAGTACGTTGCAAAAATCTTGCGTTACGAAAGACCAGACGCAATTTTGCCAGGTATCGGCGGACAAACAGGGCTAAACCTTGCAATGCAACTTGAAAAGAAAGGCGTACTTAAGGAATGCCGCACCAAGCTACTTGGTACAAGCAGCGAAAGTATCGAAAGAGC
>JAZQUN010000141.1:0-6203 GCA_045631385.1 Clostridia bacterium | reverse complement strand
CCTTAATCTTCTTCTTTTTATCTAGATCAAGAGTGCTCATCATGTTGTAAACTTGGTTGAAATCTTCAGCACTGATATGATAATTGTGGATCATATCCAAAGGATATTTCTTAACCTTTTTGACAATACGAGCAAGGTTGCGGAAAGAACCACCAACGCCAATAAATTGTGTATCTGGATCAACTTCCTTAAGCCACTCAATTTCTTCCAGTTGCTTCAAGAAGTAGTCTTTCATTTCTTGAGAAATTTGTTCTGGAGATTTTTCAGAAGATTCAAACATTGCTGACAATGTAAGAGCACCTACGTCCAAAATCTTTGTGTGCAAAATTGTACGTCTGCAGTAGTAAACAAACTTTGTAGAACCGCCACCAATTTCCATAATCAAACCACGTGGAACTTCCATCGAGTTGATTACACCTTGATATACGTAATTTGCCTCTTCTTCTTCCGAAACAATTGTAAAACGCAAGCCAGTTGCATTAAATACATCTGACAAGAAAATCTTTTTGTTGTTTGCACGTCTAACAGCTGCCGTTGCAATAGGGATAATTGTATCAACTTCGTAAATAGAACAAACTTGCTTAAATGCTTTTAGAGTGCTTATTGCCTGCATAATGCGTGTTTGTTTCAAGTTGCCGTCTTCTTCTGTTTCACCTAGGCGAACAGTTTCGTGCTCCTCGTGGCAAACCACAAAATATTGTCCATTCAAAACATCATAAATTACCAATCTTGCAGTATTTGATCCCAAATCAATAAGAGCAATACGTCCCATTTATACCACCTCAAAAAATTATATAAATAATTATAATATAAAAAAAGGTGCTTGTAAAGATGGTTTTTGAAAAAAAATTGCAAAAAAAACGCCGAATTTTTAAAAATTTCGGCATTTTTTAATCTTATTCAACAATTACAATTTGTTTTCTGAAGGCTTTTGATGAAAACAAGCCCCATGCAACAGCAAGGATGATGGCAAGCTCGACCAAAATAAACAAATTGTACACTACCGCCCATGAAAGCGCTGTGTATCCTGGCATCGCCCAACTGCTAAATACGTAGTATCCGCTCAACACGTGCGAAATATATCTGAAGAAAACAGCCAAACTGCAACCTAGCATAAAGCGAGTAGTTTCACCTTTGATTAGTCTTGATTTGTTGAAAAGCCCAGCCAAACCAAGCACTCCAAAAGCAACAGGATAATCCAGCAAAACCTGCATTGATTGATAGTACTGTGGCGACTGAATAAATTGCAACAAACCGTACACTACGCCCGCTAGCAAGCCCTTCCTTGCGCCAAACATGTAGGCATACAACATAAGTGGCAACATGCTTGCAAAGGTTACAGAGCCACCTTGTGGCAACGAAAACAACTTGATAAAACTCAAAGCGTAGCTCATCGCAATACACATTGCTGCATACGAAATGCTCTTTGTAGAGTTTGCTTGTTTACTTTTGTCAAATATCATTGCCAATGCTACAGCAACCACTACAAGCAAGGCTGTAAATACGTACATTCCCGTCTTGTTTAATGGTTCGTAGTAATCCTTCTTTGCAGGGATTATCACTACCAAAACAACAGCGTACGCTAGCGCAACAACGATAGCACAGATAGCAAAAATCTTTGCAAACTTTGGATGCTTGTTTTTTGTAAACAAAACAGTTGTAAGCGACAACGCTACCCAGCATAGCAACGCAAAAATCAGATAAAATTTATCGTTGATTTTGCCGTCCAAATATTGATATACAACTTTCATGCCACCAAGCAGCAATACCGTAGATACCGCAAAGCCTATTGCCGTGCCCAGCAAAATGTTTTTGATTTTTCTACGTTTTTCTTCATTTACATTACGTACGCAAACCAAAGTTACAAATGCAACTATTGCAAATGCTACTGTTACGTACAACATAAAGGAAGAAACAAGGTTGATTAGACTGTCCAGGTTGACCAAAAGATCACCACTTTCAGTCCAGATTGGTTGAAGTGAAGTTACCATTGTTTTTTCTCCTTTTACTTTATTGCCGAAACCTGCATTAACAAAAGCAAAAAAGGTTCTTGCCGGGGCAAGAACCATCGAAAATTGTACAACAAATTTTAGTTGACGCATTCCTTTCGCAAGTGCTAACTTGACCAAGTTCAAAGGGTGTAATCTCAGCTGTTAAACAGCACCCCCAGCTAAACTAATTGTACCACTACACAAAGGGCTTGTCAACAAAAATTGCAAACAAAAAGACGCAAACTTTCGCTTGCGCCTTTTATACAGTCAAAAAATTAGTTTTATGCGTTTTGTTCAGCAGGTTGTTCGTTTACGTAACGAATAATCTTACGTGGACATTTTGCTACACAAACATGACAATTTGTACACTTGCTGTAATCAATTACAGGAAGGTTGTTTACCATTGTGATTGCACCACTTTGGCACATTCTTGCACAGATACCACAACCGATACAGCCAACTTTACATTGAGCCATAACGTCTTTACCTTTGCACGTAGAGTTACATGCAACGTAAATAGATGCGCTTTGTGGAATACGTGTAATAACGTTTTTAGGGCAAGCCTTGATGCACAATCCACAAGAACGACATTCTTCTGGCTTAACCTTTGCACAACCATCAACGATTTCGATAGCGCCATATGGACAAGCAGTTACACAAGAGCCACCGCCCATACAACCAGCGGAACAAGCCTTTGGACCGCCTGCTACCAAAACTTGGTTTTCACATTCGGAGTAACCTTCGTAAGCAAATTTGTTTGTAGCGTTGTTGCCACCTGCACAAGCAACGATAGCGATAGTTGGTTCGCCAGTTTCTGCTGCCATACCCAAAATTTCGCAAATTGCTGCTTTGTTTTCTGCAGATGTTGGGCCACAAGCGCCTACTTCAGCTTTGCCTTCGCACAATGCGCAAGCAAAACCACCGCAACCTGGGTAGCCGCAACCACCACAGTTAGCACCAGCCAAAAGTTCGGTTACTTGAGCAATACGTGGGTCTTCTTCCACTGCACAAACCTTGGAGATTACTACAATCAAGATACCCATAATCAAGGATACGCCTGCAATAATTGCAACAGCCAACAAAACGGATACAATGTTAATTTCTCTGCCGATAGCTTCTAAAAGAAGTAAATTCATAGTCTTTTCCTCCTTAAATTATGCTGGCAAAAATCCGAATACGGAGAAAGCCAATGCCATAAAGGTTGCGATAATCATTGTGATAGGGAAACCTTTAAGTGGTTTAGGTAGGTTGTACTTGTCAACTTTTTCACGCAAGCCAGATAGCAATACAATAGCAATTGTAAAGCCGATACCAGCAAACAAACCGTACAATACAGCTTCGCCGTATGTATAAGCCCATGCTGTTTCTTTACCAGCAGCGATAACAAGTTCAGCTACACCCAAGATAGCACAGTTAGTTGTTACCAATGGTAGGTAGATACCCAATGCGGAATACAAACCTGGAGAGAACTTTTTCAAGATCATTTCCATCATTTGTACCAAGGATGCGATTACCAAAATAAATACGATGATTTCTAGGTAAGCCAAACCGTTTGGTTGCAATAGGTAAACGTAAATTGGATAAGTTACAGCACATGTGATAACCATAACAAGTGTTACAGCAATACCCATGCTCAATGCAGAGTCGGTCTTTTTGGATACGCCAAGGAATGGACAAATACCCAAGAATTTAACTAAAATGAAGTTTTGCGAAAACAATGCCGCAATGATAATACCAAAAATACCACTCATATTAGATAGCCTCCTCTTCTGCTACTGCTTCTACAACAGCAGCCTTTTTCTTGCTGTTCTTTGCTTCCAAAGCGTTGCTTACAAGTGTAAACACAGCGATGAACAAACCATATGTGAAGAAAGCACCTGCTGGTTTAGCAAAGAACTCGATTTTGAAGTTCCACAATGGCATACCAAAGATAGCGCCTGCGCCAAGTACTTCACGAACAACACCCATAAGTGTCAAAGCAAGTGTGAAGCCCAAGCCCATAAACAAACCGTCAAGAGCAGAAGATCCTACTGGGTTTTTGGATGCAAAGCTTTCTGCACGACCCAAAATTACGCAGTTAACTACGATAAGTGGTAGGAATGTACCTAGTACGTCGTAGATATCTGGCAAAAATGCTTCTAGCAAGCCTCTGACAATAGTTGTAAATGTTGCAATAATTACGATAAAGCAAGGAATACGTACTTTAGCTGGAATAATGTTGCGTAGCAACGAAATTAGGATGTTACTGCACATCAATACAAAAGTTGCAGCAGCGCCCATGCCAAGACCGGAGATTGCAGCTGTTGTCAAACCCAATGTTGGGCAAGTACCAAGTACAAGCTTAAGTACAGGGTTTTGACGCAAAACACCGTCTAATGCGATTTCTTTAAAAGATGGTCTTTTACTCATTAGTTTGCACCTCCATTGTTAGCGTCGTAGTGAGCCAAAGCAAGTTTAGCTGCGTTCAAAATAATTACACCAGATTGTGTTGCACCGGACGTAAATGCGCTAGATGCGCTGTCGATATCAGCAACCGTCCTACCTACTAGAGCAGGGATTACAGAGTGAGCTTGTTCTTCTGTTGGATATGGAATGTAACCAGAAACAACAATTTCGGCAGATGCAATTGCACCGTCTGTAATAACGATAGTCATTGTGTAATTACCAGGAACGTAACCAGCTTGTTTCAAGCCTACTACTGTGTAAGTAGATGTTGCACCTTCGGTTACTACGCTGATGATGTTTGCTGTAGCAGACATATAAGTAGACATTACTGCTGTTTCAATTTCTGCTGTAATACCAGCGGACTTAAATACAATTTGTTTTTCTGCACTAGCCAATGTGTTTGCAAATACAGCAAACTCTTGTGTGCCGTTGATGTCATATACAAGAGCGTAAACTTCTTGTGTACCAACAACTGCGCTAAACATGTAGCTCAATGTTGTGCCAGCAGGAGCAAGGTGAGTTGCATTTGCTGTGGACAATGCTTCGTAGCTTGCAGTTGCATAGTCACCTGTAAGTTGAGCAACCAATGCATCCAAAGCTTCTTTTTGTGGGTTGCTACCCATTTCTGCAACGTTTCTTGCGTAGTCAGCTGCAACGTTGATAGCCATGTTGATAGCATTACTTGTCATTGTTGCACCGCTTGTTTTGTTAGCGCCCATTTTGATTTCGTTAGCAATATCACTGCCAACGTACCACTTGTTAGCACCGTCAATTTTGCCAATGTAACTTTGACCAACGTTGTCTTTGATAGACCAAGCTGCAATTTCACCAACTGTTTTGCCAGATTTAGCAACTTCTTTAACTACTACGTACAAAGTAACGTTACCACTACCGAAACCAACGTTGTTACTTGTTGCTTCGATAACTGCTACACGTTCGCCCTTTGCTTTGTCTTTAGCCCAAGTAACAGAGTTTACTTGACCATAGTTAGCATTTTTGTAAGTAACCTTTTCTTGTGCGCCAAACTCCACACCTGGGTAGATTTTGCTCATAGCACGACTAAATTTAACATCGTCGGATACGTACAATACGTCGTTTAGTACTGCAAGCACGCCAACACATAGAATACAAATTACAAGGAGTACCACTACTGGTAGAATGTGATTTTTAAATACCATTATTCTTCCTCCTTTGCTACCTTTTCAGGTTTTGCGTAACCAAAAGGTTTGTGAGATGTAAACTTGTCGATTAGTGGAACAACCAAGTTACCTAGCAAGATTACGTAAGAAACAACTTCGCACTTGCAAGCGTAACGCAATACGGCTGTCAACAAACCAAGGAATACAAAGTAGATGTAGTTGCCAAGCTTTGTGTTTGGAGTTGTTACGTAGTCAGTTGCCATAAATACAGCACCCAATACTACACCACCTGTCAAGATGGAGTTCCAAATAACAGATACATCCAAAGCTTCGTTTGTGAAGTAGTTCATAACAAAACTTACTACGCCAACTACTGCCATGTATACTAGAGGCCAACGGAAGTTTAGAACACCGCGTACTACCAAGTAGATACCACCAAGTAGCAATGCTGCTGCACATGTTTCGCCGATAGTACCAGCAACGCCTGTACCAAGCAACAAGTCTACTGCGTTCAAAGATCCTTTTACGCCTTCTGTACCAAGCAAAAGACCCAAAGATGTACCACCTGTTACTGCTTTACCAGCAACAGCACCAATAGCTGGCTTCAATGTCATTGTGCCACCAAGAG
>JAZQUN010000140.1:0-8437 GCA_045631385.1 Clostridia bacterium | reverse complement strand
AGTAGGTGCAACAAAAGAGATGGATGGCGCTTCGCCACATGCAACCAATGCTACCGTTGACAAAACCAACGTTGCAATTAGTAAGAAAAGTAATGTTTTCTTCATAGGGTTTCTCCTTGTTTTACGCAATTGCGTATAAATTGTTTGTTTTGTTACAATGCACAGCGTTTTTATAATAAATTATAAAATCTGTACCAATATTATACTATTTTTAACTAATCAATGTCAATAGCGTTTGAAAATTTTAAGTAAAATAATTTGTTATGATGCAATAAAAAAAGCCCTATCAGAAGATAGAGCTTTTTGTGCGTTTGGTTGATTACTTGCCGTTTGCAGCACGGTCGATTACAAACCAACCTTGAGTTACGCCAAAGCGCAAATCCCACCAATGACGGTAAACAAGTGTTGCAGGGAACACGTTGTAGCCCTCTTGGTAGTGGTCCCAAGTGTCGCCAGAGTCTGCCATGATGATGACGTCGTCGTATAGGTACTCGGTACCCATGTTGTCGTAACCGATGACTACCTCCCAGTGTCCACCATTTGGACGCCAAGAAAGTCCAACAGGTTGGCGCTTTTCAAGATTTTGCTTGATAAACTCCAAGAAGGATTCGTAGGTAGGACAGGTTACTCCGTTTGTGCCTGCAGGGACAGGTTTTTTAGCGTATAGGAAAGTTTCGTCCGCATCCAAAATGTTGTAGCCAAATGATACGCCGTTGATACCCATATCGTTTAGCGACATTGCAATGATGTGTGGATAGCCACCCTTACTAGCGTGTCTGTAGCCTGTTGTTTCTTGGCTGCGGTCGTAGGCTGCTTCGTATGCTGCAACAAGGGTGTCCTCGTTGTAAGTTGCCATATCAAAGCCGTAGTAGTTTAGTACGCTAAATACCGAGCATTGTCCACAGCTTGACGCGTAGGTTTGAGAATAACCACGGTAGCCCGTCAAGTACCAACGTCTGCCTGATTCTGCCGTGATGTTGTAGTAATCGGGATAGGCAAAATAGTTGTGTGTTGCATGGTGGTCACGCTTGCCGTTCATGCAGGTGCCGCTGCCGTAGTTACCACTTTTACCTTCGTGGTCTTTGCTAAACTTGACACTTTCGTGGCTACCACCGTAGCTACCTGCAGGCAAGCTTTCCAGTTGTCCCCAGTTGCGAATAATGTGGTTTTCCGGTACGCTTTCCGGAGCAATTTGAGCAGGGTCTTCGGTGTCCAACACACGTGTGATGGTTGTGGCTTGCTTTGGAGAAACAAGTACTGCCTCAAAGTCGGTAATTTTGGAGCCTGTGGTTGGGTTGATATCTAACCACCATTGTACAAATTGAGTTGCACTGTAAACCGAGTAGCCGTCTTGACAGTGGTCAAAGTTGTCGTAGGAATCGGCAAAAATAAGCATATCATCGTAGTACTGATCTACTGTATTGCCCATAGAGTCGTAACCAACGATTACCTTCCAACGAGCAACTTCGTTGTCGTAGAAGTGGACAAAAATCATTTCGCCTGCAGACAAATGCTCTTGCAACCAAGCCATTGTTTGCTTTGCAGCGTTGGCACGGGTAGATGCACGGGTAAGAGTGCCTTTAGCTGCAGTGTAGCCTAGGTTGTTCCACAAGTTGATTAGGCCTTGAGCGGTTTCACGTCCGGTTAGTGTTACGCTGTTGATTTCTTGATACTTATTGAAAAGTTCCAACTCGGTGTCGGTTGTGACTGTTTCGCCCCAGTAGTTTAGCACTGCTACAACACCTGCAATACCACTGGTGTTTGCCATTGTTTGTTGATATGGGCTAAAGCCTGTGTGCATTGTGCGTACAGGAGTGCCGTCAGCTAGCTTGGTGGACTGCATGTTGTAGTAGTTGTTGTTGGTTGCATACCAAAGGCTGTCTACTTGGTCGTATTGTCCGTTTAGTGGGGCACCGTCGCCGTATCTGCCGCGATCACGTGTGCCACCATAGTTGCCGTTTTCATCTGCAAGCAAATACTTGCCGTTGCCAGCAATTGAAAGTGTGCCACCTTGGTAGGTTGGTGCTACAAAGTTGGAGTCAACGTCTTGACACTTGGAGCAAACGCCGTCTACATAAGCATGGGCGCAAGCTGTTGATGGGTTTATTGGTTGATTTGCTACATAGTTGCTGTCTGT
This sequence comes from Clostridia bacterium, assembly GCA_045631385.1. Taxonomy (GTDB): domain Bacteria; phylum Bacillota; class Clostridia; order Christensenellales; family CAG-314; genus RGIG5495. Next base: position 6,300 of record JAZQUN010000140.1, on the reverse strand, counting down.
TTGTCCACAGGATACGCATGTTCCATTTACATAGGCGTGTGCGCACTTTTGTTGTGGTGTTACTGTTTGGGCAGGTTTGTAGTTGGAATCTGCTTCTTGACAAAGCGTGCAGACACCTTGTACGTATCTGTGAGCGCATCCATCAGGAGTACACGCCACCAAAACGCTTGTCAAAAGAGCCAAGCAAACAATTAGTGAAATAATCTTTTTCATAGTTTTTCTCCTTTAGATGTTATTTTGCCAAAAGCCAACTGTCTTGCAAAGGTACAAAGTGATGAGCTGCGCTGTTGCCACCTACAAACAACATGTAGAAATCAGTTTTTGCTGTTGCTGGACTGCTGTAAGTACCGTTTACTGTTGACAAGTGTTTGTCAAATGTGTTTTTGGTTAGGCCAGAGAAGTTGTGTTGAGAAACACGGGCAAAGATGCCGTTGATTCTTGCGCCTTCTTCGGTGGATACACTGTCTTTATACATCATGTTTTGGTTTTTGCCGTCGGAACGAACAAAGTTGATACCAACAAGTTTGACGTAGCTGTAGAAACGGCTTGGATTGTTGATGAAGGCTACCAAATCTTCTTGGCTGTCAATAATTGTAACGTCGCTATCCGTCAATGGAAGGTCGGTGCTGTTGCCCTTGGACAATACAACAATGCTTGACTTAGTGAAGTCGTTGCTTTGAGCACGCAAATACGTCTTGCCACGCAAACCGATTGAGCCGGAGTCTTCTACACATTTTTCCAAAGTTACGTAAAGTGCAATTTCGTCACCGATATTTACTACGTTGGTGTTTAGTGCAGGGGCATTGTACTTACCTACGGTTGCTTCGTCGCCCTTGATACCAATTACGTTGTTTGTACCCTTTTCTCTGATGAGAAGCTCTGGAGATTCGTAGTCGGTGATTACACGAACAACTACACCCGTTACTTCGTAAACGTTGGTTGGTGCAACGTATTTGCTACCATCTGTCTTGGATGCGTAAACCATGTCTGGTGTTCTTTGCAAAATTTGAGATACGGTATCTGCTGTGTTTGCGTAAGTGATTGCTAGTGTTGCTGTGTAACCAAAGTATGTCAACGTGTAGTTGACTGTGCCAACAGCCCAGTTTTCGTCCGTTGCTGGTAGCATGGATGCATCCATATCAACAACTTCGTACTCGCCTGTGCTGTAGTTTACTCGAAGCTTACCACCCGCAAGATCAAGTGTTGCCAAACCATCACGGTGAGTGTAGGTTGTCTTGGTTGGGTTGGTTTCGATTGCAATGCTTGTGATTGCTTTGTTGCTTACAACAACGTCGAAACTAAACGCATAGCCGTTGTAGTTACCTGTAATTGTAAACGTGCCTGCAGTATCGAACGTTGGGATTGTGCTTGCATCAAGCATATCAACTGTTACATCCACTACTTCGGTATCTTTGATGTCGTAGCTGGTTGTAACTTTTGCACCAGTAAGATTTAGCGAACCACCGATAGCGTAGTTTGTTACTGTTGGTGCTGTAAAGGATTGACTTGTAATTGTTGCTTCCATTGGCTTAGCATCTTCGGCACGCAAAATTACAAACTTGTGGTAGTAGCCGTTGCCACCAATGAACAATGCATAGATATCCACAAACTTGCCTGGGTTGGTTGAGTAAGATGTTGTAGCGTAGTTTGCAGAAAGCATCATTTCACGGAAGGTCTTGTCCGTTGTGTAGTATTGTGTGCCTTCGCAAAATACTGGGGAAATGTTGTCTATTTTTTGCGTTTCGTAGCTGTTAATGCCACCACCTGCAAAATACATGCGTAGTTGGCTTGCCTTAGCATACCAAACAAAGCCCATTTCGCCCTTGAAGTGTACCATGGAGTAAACGTTTCCTGCACGGTTGGTTGCAGACAAAAAGTTTTGCAAATCTGCTTGGCTAGCAATTTCCGTTGCACTTTCGTAATTGATAGGAGCAACGTTGTTCTTGGACAAAACTGCCGTTTGCAAAATTTTGCTGCCTGTGTACAAGCCGTAAAGCTTACCAAGGTCGCTGGTGTTCCAAGTTTTGCCATCCGCCGTGTAGGTTGATTCTGCTTGAGTTAGTGTTGCAGGGATTACAATTTCATCGCCAATTTCCACGTCGATGTCAAGGGTCATGGCTTGAGTTGCGCCGCTTACGGCAAGGTCGGACACGGAAATTACTTCGCCCGTTACCTTATCTGCCAAGATTACTTCGTTGCGTGTGCTTGTTGTAGCAATTGCAACAACTATACCGTAAACGTAGGATGTATCGCCTACTGGTAGGTTTTTAAACTCCGATACGGAAATACCGGTTATTTCAATAAACGGAAAATCTGCTGCATAGTTGTACGCTACGTTGTTTACGTACATGTCAAGCTCGACATGTAGTTTATCTGTGGATAGCTCGAACACGGCAAAGTCGTCGTTGGTAACGTTGTACCACTCGCTTGTTGTGCCGTCTGGGTAAACTTCTCTCATCCAAACGTGCTTGGATACGTCGGCTGCACGAGTGAATACAAAGTCGGTATCGTGCTTGAATTCGTATGGAGAATACACCTTGATTGCAAAGCTGAAATCGTAGCCTTGGTAGTTACCTGTAACTGTGTAATCGCCAACGGCATTGAAGTTAGGCAACGTGGATTGATTTAGCATATCCATTGTAACTTCTACAGTTGTACCGTCAATTGTAATTGTGGAGCCTGTCAAGTTGAGCACTCTTTCGCCGATGGAATAAACCTTTTTAGCTGGGCTTACAAATGCTGTTTGACTTGGCAAAGCTTGTACCGTGATAGCAAAGGAAAACTCTACGCCGTGGCATGTACCTGTAACGGTGTAGTTGCCTGCTGTTGCCATGTCGTAGCTTGCTGCATCAAGCATATCGGCTGTGATGTCGTACTTTGCTCCGTCAACAGTTACGCTTGCGCCTGCAAGGTTGAGTGTATCACCTACGTAGTAATCGGTTTGCGCAGGGGATACAAATGCAGTACTGCTTGGCAATGCTTGGATTGTGATAGTAAAACTGAATGTAAAATCTTGATAGCTACCATTGATTGTATATGTGCCTGCTGTTGTAAAATCGGGCACATTAGTTAGCATATCTGCCGTCAAGTCGACATTTTGTGTAGATTCGTCGTACACAACAACTTTACCACCTGTAAGGTTGAGAGTGTCGCCAACGTAGTACTGACTTTGGCCTGGTGCGATGAAACTCATGCTTGGTGGAACTTGACCACAACCAACCAATGCGATAGTTGCTAGTACCACTACAGCAACCAGTAACAAAATTACTTTGTTTTTCATTGTGTTTCTCCTTGTGTTTTGTTTGTTTCCGTCGAAACGTTGAAAATTTTTTATAATAAATTATAAAAGATGTACCACTATTATACTATTTTCAACTACCCAATGTCAATAGCGTTTGTAAATTTTGTGTAAAAGGTTTGGCCAAACAAAAAAGCCCTGCCGTGTGGCAGAGCCTTTTTTTGTTTTGTTATGGTTTATTTTCCGTTTGCTGCGCGGTCAATTACGAACCAGTCTTGTGTGTAGTCAAAGCGTAGTGACCACCAGTGACGGTACACTAGTGTTGCAGAGAAGCAGTTGAAACCTTCTTGGTAGTGATCCCAAGTGTCGCCGGAGTCTGCAAAGATCATTACGTCGTCGTAGATGTAATCTGGTGTGCCACAGTCGTCGTAACCGATGATTGCTGTCCAGTGACCACCGTTTGGTCTCCAAGAAATACCAACGGGTTGGCCCTTAGCAAGGTTTTCCTTGACAAATGCGAAGAATTCGTATTGATCGTTGAAGCTGCGACCTAGGTACATTGGATCGATGTTTTTGCTTGCAAAACGGCTGTTGTCTACAATTTGGAACTTGCTTGTTACGCCCTTTACACCCATGCTTTCCAATGCTGGAGTCATGATGTAGCTGTAGCCTTCCTTGCTTACGTGGGTGTAGCTAGATACGTTTTCGACCTTTTTGTGCATTGCTTCATAAGCGTGAACAAGTGTGATTTCGTTGTATGCATCAAAATCAAATCCGTAGTAGTTCAAGATAGAAAACGCTGTGCAGTGTCCACAAGAAGACGCCATCGTTTGTTGATATGCACGGTATCCTGGCAAGTACCAACGGCTGTTTGCAACAGGTTGAATGTTGTAGTAATCTGGGTGTTTGTAGTAGTTGTGTGTTGCGTAGTGGTCACGCTTACCATTCATACAGGTACCACCGCCGTAGTCGGTAACTTTGCTGCCGTTTACTTCTACGTAGTGGCCACCGTAACTGCCTGCTGTCAATCCAGGAATTAGCGTTCCGCTTACTGTGCGGTCTTCACTTTGTCCCCAGTTTAGAATTAGGTGGTTTTCCGGAACGGTAACGCCTACTTGTGCAGCGTCTTCGCTAGCCAATACACGATTGATTGTAAAAGGTTGCTTTGGAGATACTACTACACCTTCGTAGTCGGTAGTCTTAGAGCCTGTCTTTTCGTTGATATCTAGCCACCATTGTACAAATTGTGTTGCAGCCACTGTGGAGTAACCATCTTGGTAGTGGTCGTAGTTGTCGTAGGAATCAGCAAAGATAAGCATATCGTCGTAGTATTGCGATACGTCGTTGTCCATTGTGTCAAAACCAATGATAACCTTCCAACGAGCTACTTCGTTGTCGTGATAGTGTACAAAAACCATCTTGCCAGCAGAAAGTTGCTCTTGGATCCATGCCATAAACTCTTTGGCAGCTGTTGCTCTTGTGGAGTTTCTCTTCAATGTGCTTAGCTCTGCTTGGTAACCCAAGGATTTCCACACGTTGATTAGGCCTTGAGCTGTTTCACGACCTGTCAAAGTTGTGTTGTTGACTTCTTGATACTTTTCAAAAAGCTCTACTTCGGTGCTGGTCGTAACTGTTTCGCCCCAGTAGTTTAGTACTGCTACCATGCCGGAAATACCACTTGTATTTGCCATGGTTTGTTGATATGGACTGAAGTTGGAGTAAATTGTACGAGCTGGTGTGCCGTCAGATAGCTTGGTGGACTTCATGTTGTAGAAGTCACGGTTTGTTTGGTACCAAGTGGAGTTTACTTGGTCGTACATGCCGTTTAGTGGAGCACCGTTACCGTATTTACTGCGGTTACGTGTACCACCGTAGTTGCCGTTTTCGTCGGCAAGCAAATACTTGCCGTTGCCTGCAATTGTAAGTGCGCCTTGCTCGATAGTTGGCGCAACGTAGTTGTCATCAACGTCTTGACACTTTGTGCAGATACCATCAACGTAGTTGTGCGCACATTGTGCAGATGGGTTGATAGGTGTGTTTGCAACGTAGTTGGAGTCAGTTGCTTGGCAACTTGTACATACGCCGTTTATGTATCTGTGAGAGCACTTTTCGGTGTTGTTTCCGCCTTGTGCTGGTTTGTAGTTTGGATCGGTTGCTTGGCAAAGTGTGCATGTGCCATCAACGTAGCGGTGAGCGCATCCATCTGGAGTGCACGCCACCAAAACGCTTGATACTAGCACCAAGCATATAAATAGTGCAATTAGTTTTTTCATAGTTGTTCTCCTTTAATTGCCTTAACCAACTAGCATCCAGTTGTCTTGCAAGATTGTGAAGTGGTGAGCTGCATAGTTGCCACCAATGCACAATGCGTAGAAGTCGCACTTGAAGTTTGCTGGGCTGGAGTAGCTTGTAGACGTTGTCTTGCTCATGTAAGTTGTGCTTGCAAATGCCTTTGTCAAGTAGTAATCCGCGTTGACTGTGCTGATACGACCAGGTGCGCCGTTGATTTTTGCGCCTGTTTCAGTTGTTGAGCCAAAGAATAGGTTGAAGTTAGCCGAGGACGCGCTGGAACGAGCGTAGTTTAGACCAACAAACTTGACGTACTTATATGTACGAGTTGGGCTTGTCAAGAACGCTGTCAAATCTGCTTGGCTATCAATTACTGTAACGTCGCTATCTGTAAGATTGATTGTAACGTTGTTGCTCTTGGATAGGATTTTGCAATCTGCAGAAGCCTTGAAGTCAAAGCCTTTAGCCTTGACGTAGTATCTACCTGCTGCACCACCAACGCATTTATCTGCTGTGGTGTCTGTCCAAGTTTCAAACGTTACGTAAACGGCAATTTCGTCACCAACGTTGATTGTTGTTGTGTCCAATGCAATAGCATTGTACTTACCAGCAACGCCGCCTTCTTTATCCATGATACCAACAATTACGTTGGAGTTCTTTTCTTTAATCAAGATTTCCGAACCATAGTAGCTGGATGCTGGGCCTACTACTACACCTGTTACTTCGTACGTTGCTGAAGTGCCAAGTTCGGTTGGAGTAAGTGCTAGTAGTTG